>JBEVOS010000291.1:0-4353 GCA_040507435.1 Caulobacterales bacterium
AACGCGCTTACCTGCGCGTGGCGCAACGATGAGCCCGAAATCCGCAGTGAGACCGAAGCTGCCATTTGGCGCGACATGCAAAACCGCAAGATCGATCGGCAATTGTTCGAGATAATCGACAATGCTCGAATAACCGAGCGCGGGCACGCGCACCCGTCCCGCCTCGTGGGACGCGCGCATCGCATCGAGCCGCATAAAGGTGGTCAGCGTCGTCGTCGGCGTCAGCGCCGCATAGTCGAAGACGTTCACGCCCGGTATCGAGACCGTGACGAAATGCACGCCGGCCGCGCGTTCCGGATCGGCGCGCAGCGCCTCATGCAGCGCAAGCGGCTCAGACGCGCCGCCCGGCACATAAACAGTGAGCCCCGGCCGGAGTTGATCGAGCAATACTTTCATGAGCGCGCTTACGCGCGTTCAAAAATCGCGGCGATGCCTTGGCCGCCGCCGATGCACATCGTCTCAAGTCCATAGCGCATATCGTTGCGCTTCAATTCACGCAGCAGGTTCGCGAGAATGCGCCCGCCCGTCGCGCCGATCGGATGGCCAAGCGAAATGCCGGATCCGTTCACGTTCAGACGGTCGCGCTCATCCCAGCCCCAGCCTTTGAGACACGCGAGCACTTGCGGCGCGAAAGCTTCGTTGAGTTCAACAAGATCGATATCTTTCCAGCTCATGCCGGTGCGCTCGAAAAGCCGCGCAACCGCCGGCACCGGGCCGATGCCCATGCGCGAAGGATCGCAGCCCGCCGCCGCCCACGAAACGAAATAACCCATCGGCTCAAGATTGAGGTCGGCGAGTTTGTCCTCAGCGACGACGAGGCACGCCGCAGCGGCGTCGTTTTGTTGGCTCGCATTGCCGGCGGTGACGACGCCGCCCTTTTCGAGCGGCGCGAGCTTGGCAAGCGATTCAGGCGTCGCGTCGGCGCGCACGCCTTCATCCTTCGCAAAAATGATCGGATCGCCTTTCTTCTGCGGCACGGAAACCGGGACGAGTTCGTCATCGAATTTGCCGGCTGCCCACGCCTTCGCCGCGCGCTGATGGCTCATCGCGGCGTATTCATCACATTCTTCGCGGCTGATCTGGTAATCACTCGCGAGATTGTTGGCGGTTTCAATCATGCCGCTGATCACGCCGAAGCGGGAGATTGGCTGGCTCATCACGCGCCCACGCGCGAGGCGGTCGTGCATGGTGACAGAACCGGAACGCGCGCCGCCGCGCATGTCCATGGAATAATACTCGGTGTTGCTCATGCTCTCGACGCCGCCTGCGACGACGACATCCGCAACGCCGGTCTGCACCATCATCGCCGCATCGATCACGGCTTGGAGGCCGGAGCCGCAGCGCCGGTCGAGCTGATAACCCGGAATTTCAATCGGCCACCCGGCGGCGAGCGAGGACCAATGCGCGATGCATGGCGCTTCCCCGTTGCCGTAGCCCTGCGCGAAGATCACATCGTCGATGCGGTTGACGTCGATTTTTGTACGCTCGGCGAGCGCCTTCAAAATGATCGCGCCAAGGTCGCCTGCCTGTATCCCGGCTAGCGACCCCTGAAATTTGCCGACCGCTGTGCGGATCGGAGAAACGATGGCGGCGCGGCGCAGGGCGGCAGGCATGGGGCACCTTGTGTGGCAAAACGATGCCTCTCCTTGTCCCAGGCGGCCCTGGAAATCAACGCCGCTCCCCCGGCGGCGCACGCGTTGAAAGGTTGCGGTGAAGCGCTAACTTTAGAGGGCCGCCCGTGCGCCGTGCGCGAGGCGTGCGCTGCATGAGGGACACGCCATGTCCGACATCTTCATTTCGCCGGGTCTGCGCACGCCGTTCGTGAAAGCGAGCGGCGTTTTTGCAAATTGGAATGCGCTCGATCTTTCCAAGCCGATCGCCAAGGCGATGACGGAAAAGGCGCGGCCTGATTTCGTTGTATGGAGCCAGGTGATTCCGGATCCGGTCGTATCGAACATTGCGCGCGAACTGCTCTACGAGGCGGGGATCGATACGGAAATTCCGGCCTGGTCGACGATCCTCGCCTGTGCGTCGAGCTTCGTCGGCGCCGTGCAGGCGGCCGGCATGCTCGGCAAAGGCGGCGCTCACCTTGCTCTTGTGGGCGGTGTGGAAACCATGAGCCATGCGCCAATCGCGTTGACGCAAGCGAAGGCGGATGCGCTCACCGCACAATTCCGCAAAGACCCGGCGGGCGCCGCAGCGGCGCTCAGCCAAGTGACGTTGATGGATTTCACGCTGCCGGTGCGCGGCTGGACGAACAAGCAGAGCGGCCGCTCACAAGGCGAGCACACCGAAGACACCGCGAAATTTTACGGCATCGCGCGCGAACATCAGGACAAGCGCGCCTTCCTCAGCCACCAAGGCGCAATCAAAGGCCAAGACACTGGCTTCTTCAAAGATTTGATCTTGCCGTTTGATGGTGTCGACCACGACACGTTCCCACGGCGCGACACATCGCTCGAAAAACTCGCCTCGCTGCCGCCCGCGTTCGATGCTGTGAGCGGCAAAGGCACGCTGACAGCGGGGAATTCATCGCCGCTGACGGATGGCGCCGCCTCATTGTGGGTGGGTGACGCTGAAGGCTTGGCCAAAGCGGGCTTGGCGCCTGAGGTCAAACTGATCGATTGGCAAATCGCAGCGATGCATTTCAGCGAGGAAGGCATCCTTATGGCGCCTGCGCGCGCCATTCCTCAATTGCTGGCGCGGCGCAATTTGAAATTCACGGATGTCGCATTGTGGGAAATTCACGAAGCGTTCGCGGCGCAAGTCCTTGCAAACGTGAAAGCTGCTTCCGATCCCGACTATCGCAAGCGCCGCGCGAAGGTGGATTCTGATCTCGGTGAATTCCCGTGGGAGCGCGTGAACCCAAATGGCGGCTCGCTCGCCATCGGTCATCCGTTCGCCGCGACAGGCGCGCGTATTCTAAGCCAGGCGGCAGCGGAACTGCGCGATTATCCCAAAGGCGCCCGCGCGATTGTGTCGATCTGCGCCGATGGCGGTCAAGGCGCCGTGGCTTTGCTGGAGCGCGCTTAGGCAGAAGTGGCCGGACCTGTTCGGGCGCATGAACGGTTTATGATTAAACCGCCAAGGAACGCCTAATGAGCAACCCATCTCAATCAGAACGCACCGCCGAAGATCAACGCCGCATTCAGGAAAATATAGGACGCCAGGAAGAGGGCCAACACGCAAACGAAAACAAAAAGGCTATGCAGGCTGGGGCGCGAAAATATCCCGAGCCTCCGATGCCGGCCCAGCATCAGGGTAAGCCCGGCGACGAAGCAGCCCTCGATCCCGCGCCGATGTATGATGCGCCCTATTACAAAGGGTCCGGAAAACTTGAAGGCAAACTCGCGGTGATCACCGGCGGCGATTCCGGAATCGGCCGCGCGGTGGCGGTGCTGTTCGCGCGCGAGGGGGCTGACGTCGCAATCATCTATCTTAACGAGCATGAGGATGCCGAAGAAACCCGGCTTGCGATTGCTGACGAGGGGCGTGAATGTTTTCTCATCCCGGGCGACGTTTCAGATTTTGCATTTTGCAATGACGCTGTGGAACAGGTCGTCAGAAAATTTGGCCGGATCGACGTGTTGGTCAACAATGCCGCCTTTCAATTACACGCGCACAACCTTGAAGATTTAACGCAAGAGCATTTCGACAAAACCCTTAAGACCAATCTCTACGGCTATTTCCACATGGTGAAGGCCGCCGCGCCGCACATGCCGTATGGCGGTGCGATCGTGAACAACGGCTCCGAGACAGCGATTAAAGGCTCAAAATTTCTGCTCGACTATTCAATGACAAAGGGCGGAATTCACGCTTTTACAAAATCGCTTGCCGGGCATTTGCTGGAGCGTGGCATTCGCGTGAATTGCGTCGCGCCAGGGCCTGTATGGACCCCTCTCAATCCCGCCGATCGTTCTTCGGAGGAAATCACAAAGTTCGGCGCACAGACGCCGATGAGGCGTCCTGCTCAACCGGAGGAGATCGCCCCGGCTTTCGTCTTTCTCGCCTCCGCTCATACAGCGAGCTACATTACCGGCGAGATATTGCCCGTGATCGGCGGCTATTGAGAAAGCCCAGATTTTGTGCGCGGCAGGCACATTGGCGCCCGGAAATAGGCCCTAATGCAGGAACCAGGGTTTGCGTCAGTATTACGATTGCATAAAATCGTAATACTGGCTATCCCGCCCTGATGGACGAGATTCAAAACGGCCAATTGGCGCGCCTCAGCGTGTCTTTGCCGGCGGAATTGCTGGCTGAACTCGACGCGATGGTCGAAGAGCGCGGCATCCCAAGCCGTTCTCAAATGATCGCCGAACTGATCCGCCATGCGCTCGCGGAGCATGGTGAGGC
>JBEVOS010000184.1:0-4772 GCA_040507435.1 Caulobacterales bacterium
AATAGCTTGTTCATTTTCAAGAAGATCGACAAACGTTGGCCATAGGCGCGATCCTTCGCCATGTGAAAGATAACGCGTGTTGTTTGTTATGAGGTCATTTTCTGCATCGCGCGCGCGCTTTAGCAGAACGCGCGCGCCGAGACGTGATCCCTCCAGCACGTAGAGAGCGCCGAACATTTCCGCGCGGCTAAATAGCTTCGCTGGGCCTTCAGGGGTTGGCGTCTCTAACCCCAAACCAGCGAGATCGGCAGCGATAACCGGCGACCGTTTCCGCTCTGGCCAATCGGTGAGCACGGCGCCTACGCCAGACGCCTCAAGCGCCGCCTCGACCCGCCGAAGCGCACTTGCGCTGGCTAGAAGGAAGGCACGGTAGCCTTCGACCGCATCTATCCCAGCCTTTTCGACTTTTGCATCTAGGCGCGCATGCGCGGCGTGAGTGGCATTTCTCAAAACAAAACGCGACGTCACCAAACCATCCTGGTCATTTCTTAGAACGCGCCGCCAGTCGCGCTTGGCTAACGCCAACGCTCCTCTATACGGCGTACCTAAGCGTCACGCCAGATTGAGATGCGGTTCAGGCGCCCGTTACGGCAAGCGAGCATCAGCGCTCATACAATTGCTACGAATCTTCATTCGCCTTGTCGCATAATGTATATAGTATAAATTCTAAACTTAGCGCCAATAGGACCTGATGGAAACAAGCGGATACGAGCTACAAAATGCTGAATGGAATAAAGATCGTCGAATTCTCCACGATGGTTGCGGGCCCTTCTGCGGCCGGACTCATGGCGGATTGGGGCGCCGAGGTTATCAAAATAGAACCTCACCGCGGCGACCCTATGCGTGGTGCGCCGAACTCCATTCTTGGCACGATCAATTTCGATCTGCACAATCGCGGCAAAAGATCCATCGCACTCGATACGAATGCGCCACGCACGCGGGAAATTATTCTGCGGCTCGTGGAACGTGCGGATTTGTTCATCACCAACATGCTTCCAAAGCAGCTCGAGAAGGTGCGACTAGACTGGCATGATATCCGCGAAGTAAATCCGCGCATCGTAGTGGGAGGCGTATCGAGCTTCGGCCGCTTTGGACCCGACAAAGATCGCGGCGCGACGGATAATCTCGGTTTCTGGGCGCGTGGCGGCGGCACACATTTGCTCACCGTGAAAGGCCAAGAGCCGATTCCGATCCGGCAATCTGTTGGCGATCGCATCACCGGAATGACTGCATGCGCGGGAATGCTCGCGGCATTACTTCAAGCGCAAAGAACCGGACAAGGTTGCTTTGTCGATACATCGCTTCTCTCCGCCGGCCTCTGGTCCTTTTCTACCGATGTATCAAACCAACTGAACCGAGGGCGCGTCGCGACAAGCAAAAATAGACACGGCGCGGCGCTTCCCCTGTCCAACTATTTCAAGACGAAAGACGAGCGCTGGATACAGATCCACACGCAGATTGGACCAATCTCTAAGGCGCTAGGAATTCCCGAGCTTGAAAACGATCCACACTTCGCAACGCCCGACGCAATACGTCAAAACGGGCCAGCGCTCGTTGATCTAATCGACTCCGTTTTCAGCCGCTTTACGCTTGAAGAGCTAAAGCCGCGTCTTGAGGAAGCCGGCGCGCGATATGAGCCAGTCCAATCTACCGCCGATGTTGCGGAGGACCCGCAAGTACGCGCCATGAAGATGATTCAGCCGTCGGAACGTGACGGCGAAACTCAGTGGCAGGTCGCGAATCCCTGGACGCTTATTGATGGTGATGCGTTTGTTACGCCAGCGCCCGGCAGTGCGCCAAAACTTGGCGAGCACACGATCGAGATATTGTTGGAACTCGGATATTCGAAGGAGGATATCGCGATGATGGAGACGACGGGAGAGATATTGCCACGCCCCTCGCATTCGATTTAGCAGACGATCGTCGCCTAGCGCAGCGCAGCGATTACGCTTTGATCATATCGACCGCAACCAACTACCCCGCGCGCCCGAATGGTCCGGAAACGTCAGCCGCGCGCGCCGACGGTTAGGGTGTTATGATTTTGCCGAAAGATTCGTGGAGAGCAGCCGGAATATTTTCGAAACGCGAAGGCGAATGCTGATGAATTGGCGAAGCCAAGTTCAGTAGCGATTGACGAGATTGAAAGACGCGTATGAGAAAGCATTTGCTTGGCCTTCTCATGCCGGCATCGCGCAATATGAGCGCCAAGCGTTTCTCCAGTCGTTACTTTAAAAGCTCGCATGAGATACGACGCCGACAACGACGTCGCTTTTGCGAGGTCTTCGATCGATGGAGCTGCGGTTGTTGCTTCGATTTGATGCTGGATCGCTTTCAGTTGCCGTGTTGTCAGAGCCATGCGTTTGGTGGGGAGAAGGTCGACGGAATCTAGATATCTGTGAAGTTCGATCGCGAGATGAATTGCGGCACTTTCGAGCAATATCGCCGATGCGTATCCCGGATTTTGAATCTCGTCGCGTAGACGTGACAGAAGGAATTTTACCGCGCCGCTATTCACGTCAGTGCAGGCGCGAAGTGCATGTTCGCGCCAGCTTTCCCGCTCCAGCATTTCATTCAGATGTTCGTTGCGGATTCGACATATGAGCGTGTCCTGCGCTGTTTTACCCGCGTCGGCATCTGCGTTTAAGCGCGCACCGCTCGGCACGTAGAGTATGTCGCCAATGCGTGAGTACCCGCCCGATGCGGCATGGCCCGTGATACAGCCTCGCGCATTTAACGGGCGCGGCGTAAGGCAGAAATCAATCCAGTGTTCGTTTCGCGCCTCTACGCTGCCCTTTGGGGGCGCGCGCCAATGAAAGCGCTTCAGTTGAAGATTAAGAACGACGGTATCGATCTCCGCGAGCAGTTCGTCGCTTCGCGCCTCGCTCGCCTCCGTTATTGGCATGATAGCACCCCTCATCATTGTCATTTTCGGCGTTTCGCGCACGCCGCTGCAGCTACCGTACCTGTCGCTCCTGAGGCGAGAAGCGTGCCCGCCAGTTCGTCCCCGGTCAAAGCAATGCTATATCGCTCGCGGACACAGACGGTACGGGAACTCCTCGCGCTTCGGCCGATTTCCGAAATATGGCGCAGTCGTTGACCTTTATGACCGATGAGACCCCCGGCATCGCACGCTTGGGCAGCGCAAAACGGTTCCGGTACATAGGCCCCAGCGGCGCAAAGCTAAAAGACCCTGAAGCTATAGACCGGATCGAGGCGTTGGTGATCCCGCCCGCGTGGACAGACGTTTGGATTTCGCCAAATCCAATGGGGCATTTGCAGGCTACCGGCCGAGATGCGCGAGGACGGAAGCAGTATCGCTATCACGGGCAATTCCGCGCCATGCAGGATCTCGCCAAGTTCGATCATCTGCTGGACTTTGCCGATCATCTTCCTGCGATCCGCCAGAAAGTCGCGAGGGATTTACGCAAGCGCGGCTTGCCCCGAGAGAAAGTTTTGGCGATCGTTGTTCAGTTGCTTGAAACAACTCTTATCCGGGTCGGAAATGATGAGTATGCAGCGCAAAATGGAAGCTACGGCCTCACAACTATGAAAGCGCGTCACGCGGCGATCATGGGGGAGAAGCTGCGTTTCACCTTTCGCGGTAAGTCAGGAAAAGAATGGCGACTGGAATTAAAAGATCGCCGCATCGCGAGAACTATGCGCATGCTGCAAGACCTTCCTGGGCAGCATCTCTTTCAATACGAGGGGGGCGACGGCGATATCCGCCGCATAACCTCAACCGATGTAAATAACTATCTCCGCGAAGCTGCGGCAGGTGAAGCAACTGCAAAGGATTTCCGAACCTGGGCAGGAACGGTGCTGGCTGCGAGCCTTTTGACATCTGGCGAGGCGCCTACCTCTGCGACATCAGCCAAGCGCGCGTTGCGCGACTGCGTGGCTTCCGTATCCAAGCGATTGGGAAATACGCCGGCGATCTGCTTGAAATGTTATGTTCACCCCGCGGTGGTTAAGCATTATTTGCAAAACACACTTGAATTGCCACGCCGCCGAACGCCACGCTGGCTAACTCCGGAAGAACAATCCGTCCGGCTTTTTCTTCGCCGACTACGCTCTCGCATGCCATACCGACCCGCGCTGAGCATGAAGCCCGCGCGGGTCTAGTTCGAGCCGTAAATTGCGTTTTTTAACGCCGCGGATGTGGCGGCAACGGAATGCCCGGCGTTTGCAGTTGGATCGAATGAAATCCAATCCAGGACACAAAATAGAGCGTTTTCATATCCGCCCCGCCAAAGCATAGATTGTTGGTTTGCGTATCGCCATGGTCGACGATACCGAGATGCTTTCCGTTCTTGTCGAAGATCCAGATTCCGCCAGCGCCGCCGCAATAGACGTTGCCAGCTTGATCAACCTTCATGCCGTCAGGCTTTCCTTCCTTCTTACCAAGCGGAAGCTTCGCCCAAATTCGAGAAGATTCGGAATCAATCGATCCATCAGCGCGCACATCGTAGGCGCGAATATGCGGCCCCATTTCCTCGGTGAAACCATAGCTGTCATTGACGAATAGAATTTTCTCATCTTCCGAAAAAGCGAGCCCGTTGCAGACGCGATAATCCTTGCCGATGAGCGTTGTTTTTTTGAGGTCAGCCGATAGGTGATAGACGCCAACGTGCGGCGTTTCACGCTCTTCGCCGCCGCCGAAATCCCACCATGGGTCAGTGAAGAATATATCGCCGTCTGATCGAACGACGACGTCATTCGGGCGATTGAGTTTCTTACCTTCGAACCGGTCAACGAGGATCGTGTGCGATCCA
>JBEVOS010000192.1:0-3558 GCA_040507435.1 Caulobacterales bacterium
CCTTTTGGCCGAGCGCTTGCCGCTCAACCCGAAAGCCGCTGCGCCGGTAAGGCCGCAGACCGACATCGATTCGGATGATGCGCCGTTCGTTGACCCATACCGGAGCCATCGCGTGCGCGCGGGGAGCGAGCAGCGGCGCAGCCAGCGCGCCAGCGCCTAAGCCGGCCAATCCGCGCCGGGTGATTTTGGGCATAACAACCTCGCCTCGTCACTGGACCGGTACGAGCCCTGATTTTGCTGGTGTTTGCCGCAGCGGGCCGTCCCGTTTTGATGCGAGTCATTCAAGTCCTGGGCCGGTAGGCGGCCCAAATGTGAATAAAAACTGTAAATCCTTCCCTGCGCGTTGCGGCAGGAGCCTTGCTGAAACGTCATGGCTACGTCGCTTTCCCGTCGCCAAATCAGGGCACACAATGCCTGCGGGTTGGCCAAGCGGCGAGCCCAGACATTCCGGCGGCGGCGAACGCGCACCCTGCGATTCACAGCAAGAGCGTTCGCCGCCGTTCCGGAGTTTCGGAACCGTCATCATTGTTAACGCCTGATCAACCAACGAAGCGCAGCCTCGATCGCAGCTGATGGAGGCGTCGATGTACGGCCAGCGAATTGGCGATCCTTGTCCGAAATGTTCGTCGCTTCTCATTCGGCGTGCGAAACGCATCGTAGCGCGCGGCGGTGAATCTGGAGACGTCGCTTACTGCGCGCGCTGCAACGCCGCTTACGAATTGGCGCATGAACGCGAAAACCAACCCTTCGCGGCGTTGCGCGCTTAAGCTTCTGTCAGCCGCCGAGCCGCGTTAGCGCCGCCTGATAGTTCGCGAGCTGCTGCGTGAGATAAGCTGGAACCGCGCCTGCATTTTTGCGCGCTTCGAGCGCCTTTTCTTCAGCTGTCAGTTCTTTCGCGTTCGGGTTTGCGAGCGCTTCGTAGGCTTGCCTAAGGATAGAGGTCGCAGCCGCCAAATCCGCCTTCGCCTTCGCGATCGCGTCTTTGCTTGTCAGTTTCAAATCGCTCGCGATAAGCCCCAAGCCAAACGTGCGGATTTGGCCGCGCACGTTGGACTTTTTCGCGATCACGCCTTCGATCAGCCCAAGCCCCTTGAGCGCGTCTTTGCCGTCGGCGCCCGCAGTGAGGCGCACGGCCGATCCGTCGCGCGCTGTGATTTCGATCCGCTGCGTATCGCCCTCTGTTACGATGCGCGCGAGACCTTTAGAGCCGAGCGCGCTATCGATCTTGCGGGCGACCGTCTGCAATGTGTCGCTCGCCGTGATCGAAATGCGCCGCGCTGCGCCCTCGTTAACGCCCACATAGAAATAATCGCCTGCGCGCAGCGAAGAGCGCTTCACCAATTCCGTTGAATCGTCCGCCGTGATGGCGCCGCGCGGCAAACCCAACCGATCGAGCACGGAAGCGCCGCTTGTATCGACGGCGAAGCTTGTCGGCGTGAGCGTACCGCCAGGCCCCGCGAAGGTGCGTGTCCAGGACACATCGCCAGCGTCGTCGAGCCGCGTGATGAACGCGCTCTTATTCTTCGCAACGCCAGCGCCTGCAATCACGCCGCTGGTTTCGCCCATCGCGTAGATGTCGCCATTGACGATAGAAATGCCTTTGACGCTGTCGTCTTGCGCAGAGCCAAGATACGTCGTGCGGTCGAGCGCAGTGGAGACGAGATCGTCATCCATGCGCGCGACGAAGCCTTCCATGCCCGCCGCCGCAACGCGCGCTGTATTGCCGACGGTTAAACGGTCCGCGCCGATACCGCCGCCCACGTAAAGCGATGCGCCGTCATGCGCGAGGCTGGTGATAGACCCATTGTAGAAATTCCCGAGATCGCGCGTTGCGTTCGCGGCAAGCCCCGTCGATGCGCTGTACGTAAACGAGCGCACAACGCCGCGACTACTCTCTGTACCGCCGACGATAATATCCACGGCGCCGCCGCCGCCGTCGCGCACCAAAATCGCGCTGGCGCTATCTGCGCCGGCTGTGCCGAATTGTTTTGTGAAAAGAGTCGTGCCCGTCGCCGAATAACCGCGCACGTAAGAATCTTGCCCGCCCGCCGCGACTTGCCCCTGCATCGCGGAGCTTGTGACGCCAGCAACGATCAATTGCCCGCTCGACGTGAATTGCATCGCGGTGACTTTGTCGTCGGCGCTCGCGCCGCGCCTTTGCGACCACATCTCGACGCCCTCTGCGTCGAACATCGTTACAAACGAATCCGATTTACCCGCAACGCCGCCGACGCCGCTCAAATCGCCCGTGACCGCGCCAGCAACCGCGACTTTGCCGTCCGTAGAAACTGCGAGCGCATAGCCTTCCGCGCTCTCCGATGCGCCGAGCGTGCGCGCATAAAGCAGCTTCCCGGCGCTATCATATTTGAGCAGCGCCACATCCTGCGCGCCCTTGATCGGCTGATCGCCGGCTTTGCCGGAAATGTCGGCCACGACATACACTGAACCGTCCGGCCCAGTCGCCGTCGCGCGTGCAGCGGAAACGGTGGCGCCCTGCCCGATTGTGATTGCGAAATCGCGCCCTGCGAACCAATTGCTCGCGGCCCCCGCGCCCGTTTGATAAACCGACGTCCCCGTAAACGGCGCCTTCGCCAAAACGCTCACATTTCGCGATGCGCGGTCCGCAACGCTCAGCGCGCCGGTAGGATCATCCGCCCGGCTCGCCGCATCGATCGCATCCAGACTGAGCGCATGCGTGCTTCCTCCGATCGAAACATCGCGCACACGCGAAACTGTCTCGCTCGATCCCGTAACGACCCGCAGACCAGCGCCGCCATCGGCAAGATCGGTCGCGACAACGCCCACATCATAGCCCGCCTTCGCAAGCGCTTCATTGAGCCTCACCGCAGCAGCCTCAAGCGTGCGTGGATCGCCAGCCTCAAGCGCAGCGGAAATTGTTTCTTGGCCCCACACCGTATCGATCGTCACCGATACGTTCGGGTTGGAGATCAATGCGGCGACATCGTCGCTCACGCCCGTCGCTGCGCTCGCACTGGTAAAGCTGCGACGCGCTTCAAATGCGCCGCCATAACCGAAAGAAGGCGCATCCGCTTCGAACGTCACCGCCTGCCCGTTCACCGTCATCGAACTCAGGCGCTGCCCGGAATCTTCAGCAATCGTAAAGCTGGAAAGCGAATTATCGTCCACGCGCATATAGACGCCGGCGGCGTTCAGCGCGGCGTTCAAACGATCTTGAAAGATCGAGTTCCATTCGCCCGGCGCAACATCCGGATTGTCGAGCCGCTCTTGCGCGCTCACCTGCACGCTGACAGTTTTGTTTCCCGTCGCCGTGCCCACAACGATGGAAACGTTCAGCGCGCCGGTTTCACTCAGAAACGGCGAGGCCCCTGTGTTTGCGTAGCTGCGCAGCGAATCCGCGAATGGCTCGCCGGATGCAGCGATCGGCAAGCCGCCATTCGCCCACGCGCCAGGCGCAAGCAGGTTCGCGTCGTGCTCAGCGTCGTTGATCTTAACCTCAACCGCCGTAAGGCCATGCAGCGCATTGATGTGCAGTTTCAGATCGCCATCATCGGCAAATGAGGCCGCTGCCGGAACGCC
>JBEVOS010000243.1:0-4045 GCA_040507435.1 Caulobacterales bacterium
AACCAGCGGCGCCATTTGGCCAGTCCGAAGAGTGCGGCTGGCGCCGCAAGCATCAGCGCAAATCCGATCCAAGGGCCCCAGGACTCTTGAAACCATGTCATGTGTTCAAAGTTCATGCCGAAGATCGAGGCGATGAGCGTCGGCGGTACGAACGCGATTGTCGCGACAGAAAGAGCTTTCAGAATTTCATTTTGATTGACGCTCACAAGGCCGACTGCGGCGTCGAGGAGGAAAACGAGCCTATCCTGCAGGGCGAGGCCAGCGCGCTCCACTTCCTGCGCATCGCGGCGCATGGCTTCCAGGCGAGCACGATCGAGGTCGCAGGCGCCGGCTGACGCAATCGCGAAGTTCACCAATTGCTTGACTGAGGAAAGGCTATCGAGCGCTTGTGCGAGCAGCGATCCGACGAGGCCGAGCTTGCGCATGTTCTCGCGCAGCCCGCCCGCGGCGCCTTGCTCCGAAAATATCTGGGAGGCGAGTTCGTTCATTTCGCGTGTCGCTTCTGCGATACGGTCGGCAAGGCGTTCGCCAACGCCGTCGAGCAGCGCCATGAGGACGTCAGCGCCGGATTGCGCGCGTTGTACACGCGCCGATGCGCGGCCCTCGCCAATTTCAAACGCGCGCGGACGGATCGTGCGCACGGTGACGAGTTTGTTGCCGATCAGCACGAACATCACTGCGTCCGAGATGAAGGGACCGTCATCGCGCCGGCCGAGCAATGTCGCAGTCATGATGAGCGCGCCATTTTCTTCGTAGAAGCGCGCGCTTTCCTCGAGCGCGCCACGTTCCGCGTGCGTTGGAACGTCGAGCGCGAGCGCGGTTTCGACAAAGCTTTCTTCAGCGTCCGTTGGATTTTCGAGGTCGATCCAAAGCGCGCGCTCGTCGTTTGGCGCGATGCCTTGCGTCGGCGAGAGCGGCTCGTTCGGCGCAACGCGGGCGTAGATCGTGATCATGCGGCGGCGCGGATCACTTCATGCCCGCCCGGCGAGCGAATTCATACGCGGTCTTTGCAAGCGGAAGGATGCGCGCCTCTTGAGCGGCGGCGTTCGCGTTATTGGCTGTTCCATCGCGCACGCGCCCGACAATGCCCTGCAAAATGGCGGCGAAACGGAACATGTTATAGGCAAAGAACCAGTTCATCTCGGGGATGCCGTCGCGCCCGGTTTTCGCGCAATAGCGCGCGGTTAGCTCTTCAACCGATGGAATGCCAAGCGCGGGAAGATCAGCGCCAGCGATGCTGTATGCGTCATCCTCTGGCAAAACCCAGTGCATCATCACGTAGGTGAAGTCGGCAAGCGGATCGCCAAGCGTCGATAATTCCCAATCGATCACCGCCATCACGCGCGGCTCGGTGGGGTGCAGGATCATGTTGTCGAGGCGGAAATCGCCATGCGCGATCGTTGTGGTTTCGCCCGGCGGGATTTGCGTCGGCAGCCATTCGGCGAGCAGATCCATTTCCGGAATCATTTCCGTTTCAGATAGCTTGTATTGCTTTGACCATCGGCTGAGTTGGCGCTCGAAATAAGAACCCGCCTTGCCGTAGTCTTCAAGGCCGATGGCTTTGTAATCTGTGGTGTGGAGCGCGGCGAGCGTATCGATCTGCGCTTCGTAAATCGCGCGGCGTTGCGCAGGCTCGAGGCCGGGCAAAGTCAGGTCCCACATGATGCGGCCGCGCACGTTGTCCATCACATAGAACATCGTGCCGATCACGCTGTCGTCGGTGCAGAGGCCGTACGGGCGCGCGACGGGGAAGCCGGTGGGGTAAAGTGCGGAGATCACTTTGTATTCGCGATCAACGGCGTGCGCGCTCGGCAGCAGTTTGCCCGGAGGCTTGCGGCGCAGGACATAAGAGCGCGACGGCGTTTCCAGCATGAAAGTGGGGTTCGACTGGCCGCCTTTGAATTTCATGACTGTGAGCGGCCCGGCATAGCCCTCGACATTCGCTTCCATCCAGCGCGCGAGTGCGGCTTCATCGAAGCGATGACGGTCTTCGACGGGCTCGACGCCAGCATTCTGAGCGGCGTGTGTTTGTGCGGCGCTGGTCATGAAATTGCTCTTCCCGGGCCCTTTTGGCCGCTTTCGGAGAACTGGTCTAGGAGAGTGCGCGCCAGGCGATGTCCGTGCGCCAGAAGCCCCCCGGCCAGTCGAGCGCGGCGACCCCCTGATAGGCGCTCGTGACAGCGTTTTGCAGCGTTACGCCGGTCGCGGTAACATTGAGGACGCGTCCGCCCGATGCGCGCAGAGCGCCGTCATCGTCCTCGCGCGTGCCAGCGTGGAAGACGACCACGTCGGATATTTTTTCCGCGTCCGGCACGCCGCGGATCAGAGAGCCGGTGAGGGGTTCATCCGGATAGCCGTTGGCGGCGCAAACGACCGTGACTGCTGGCTGCGTGTCCCACTCGACGGCGGGCAGATCGCTCAGCGTTCCTTTCGCGATCGCGTTCAGCACTGGCGACAGATCGGATTTGAGGCGTCGCATCAGCGTTTGGCATTCCGGATCGCCAAAGCGCACGTTGAACTCGATCAGACGCGGGCCGGACGGCGTCACCATCACGCCGCAGAAAAGCACGCCTTTGAATGGACGGCCTTCGGCCTTCATGCCGCGCACCGTGGGCAGCACAATGGTTTCCATGACTTGGTCTTGGACCGCTTGCGTGAAGATGGGCGCTGGCGAGTAGGCGCCCATGCCGCCCGTGTTCGGGCCTTTATCGCCGTCGAAGGCGCGCTTGTGATCTTGCGCCGCGCCGAACGGGATCGCGGTTTCGCCATCACACAGGGCGAAGAAGCTCGCTTCCTCGCCGGGTAGAAAATCCTCGATCACGATGCGCTGACCGGCTGTGCCGAACTTTTTGAGAAAGAGGATCTCGTCGATCGCGGCGTCCGCCTCGCGGCGGGTTTCGGCGAGTATCACGCCCTTGCCGGCGGCGAGCCCGTCCGCCTTCACGACGTAAGGCGGTTCGCGGCCTGCGAGGTAGGCTTTGGCGCGGACGGCGTCGTCGAAGACCTGATAGTCGGCGGTGGGGATGTCGTGGCGTTTGCAGAAGTCCTTCATGAACGCCTTGGAGCTTTCGAGCTCGGCCGCCGCTTTTGTTGGGCCGAAAGCCGCGATGCCGATTTGCTCAAGCCTGTCGGCGAGGCCCGCCGCGAGCGGCGCCTCTGGGCCAATGATGACGAGATCGAATTGCTCGCGCATCGCGAAGGCGGCGATCCCGGCGATGTCGTCGGCCTTGATCGCCGCGCAGCGCCCGAGCTTGGCGAGGCCTGGGTTTCCCGGGGCCGAAACGATCTCTGTGACGAGCGGGCTTTGTTTCAGCTTCCAGCCGAGCGCGTGCTCGCGCCCGCCAGAACCGACGATGAGAATCTTCATGTAAGTTTCTTAGCGCGCCCCGTGCGGGGATGCGACACTCAGGAGAGGTGACGCTTAATAGGCGGCATTGGGAAGCTAAACTAATATGGCTACACGCTCTTCTGAGGGGAATACCGTGAAGCTCACGCAAATGTTGAATGCTGAATGGCGGCGCGTTGTGAAGCGTCGCATCCGTGGGCTTACGCATGCGGACAAGCGGTCACTCGGAATCTACTCAACAATCGGCGCCATCAATAATTTAGCGAACGCGGCAGGCTGGAGGCCAAATACCGTCATAGACATTGGCGCCAACCAGGGCTCATGGTCACTCGATGTGGCGCGGGAGTTTCCGCAAGCGACTTACTTGCTCATTGAGCCTCAACAGGCTCTTGAGCCGCAGTTGTCGGTGGCTTGCAAAAGTATTGGGTCAAACGCGTCATACCATATTGCTTTGCTCGGGGCCGAAGCACGGGAGAACGTGCCTTTCAACTTTTTGGGCACAGGATCCTCGGTACTTGAAGAAACCTCTGGTGCGAAAGGCGACGTTGCCTCCCTTGTAATGCGGACGCTCGACGATGTGCTTTCCGGCATCTCTTTTTCGACGCCCGCGCTGTTGAAACTGGACGTTCAAGGCTACGAGCTAGAAATTCTGAAAGGCGCCGCCAACACGCTCGCTGCTGCTGAAATAGTTATGCTGGA
>JBEVOS010000247.1:0-7847 GCA_040507435.1 Caulobacterales bacterium
GAGCGCCTGCGACGCGCAAGCCGGAAAACTCACCCGTGGCTTTCCCGTAAATTTCCGATGACGCCCGGATTTCCGGTAAAACGCTCTGCGGAATCTGCATAGCGTTCAGAATTTCCTCGTCCCAATCGAGCGTCTGCAGATTCATGAGCATGGTGCGGCTGGCGTTCGTCACATCGGTGACATGACGGCCGGTAAGCTTCCAAATGATCCAGCAATCCATCGTGCCGAAGAGAAGCTCGCCGCGCTCCGCCGCCGCTCGAGCCTCATAGATATTATCCAGCAGCCACCGCAATTTCGGCCCGGAGAAATAGGTTGAGAGCGGCAATCCGCACCGCGCGCGAAAGCGATCTTGCCCAGCATCGCCTCCCAGATCGCGCGCGAGCGTATCCGTGCGCGTATCTTGCCAGACAATCGCATTGTGCAGCGGGCGTCCATCGCTTTTGCGCCAAAGCAATGTCGTCTCTCGCTGATTGGTGACGCCGACTGCTGCAAGATCATGATGTCGGATTTTGAGGCGGGAGAGCGCGCCATGCACACAGTCACGCACATTCGACCATATCTCCTCAGCATCATGCTCAACCCATCCAGGGCGCGGATAGATTTGCCGGTGCTCTTTTTGCGAGATTGCCGCTATCGCTCCTGAAGCATCGAAGATGATGCAGCGTGATGACGTTGTGCCCTGATCGATCGCGGCGATGTATTTTTCCGCCATTTTCCCTCGCGGTTAGCTTAGTCCTCGCCGGGCAGGGCAATTAGCTCATCTGGATAAACGCCGTTGAGGATAGGCGCCAGAAGCGTCGCCAAGCCAACGGGATACAGCCGATCCGTAATTGTGGCGATATCATCAAGCGTAAGCCAGCGGAGGTCCAGGACGAATTCGCGCTCAAGATCGGTCCAGCCATGACGGCTCAAATCCGTTTCGTGAGCATGTGCGACGATGAAGCTTTCGCGGAAATGTACGGGCCCGTCTTGTGTTTCGATCACGTAGTCGCCGGTCCACACGGTCGGGCCAAGCGTGAAATTGCTGATGCCGGTTTCCTCGAGAATCTCTCGGCGCGCCGCGTCTTCGACACGTTCTCCTATTTCTAGCCCGCCGCCGATCGTCAGCCAGAGAGGCGGTCGCGTAGGATCTGCGAAATCGCGCGTCTTCATCATCAAGAGCCGCTTGGCGGCATCGATCAAGAGTATCCGTGCCGTGCGTCTTTTCCGCATAAGCTCACGCGTTGCGCGTTTCGTCGGCGAGTGCAAGCCGGGCGCGCATTGCTTCAATCTCCCGTCGCAAAGCTGCGATTGTTTCGGCGTCTTGTCTGAGTATGGCGGGCGAGAGCGAAGATACAGGCATCGCTGCTGTCGCTCCATCAGGCGTCTCGGCAAACGCTTCTGGATGCGCGGCGGCGACCTCCGCGATAGGTGCTGCGGTGCGTCCGAAATTCGCGGGCGAAATCGTCTTCTCGCGCCATTTCCCCCAGCGATAATAGGCCACAGCGAGAGCGGCTGCGCCGATTGTGCCAACCGGGAAACTCCACCATATCGCAGCGCGCCCGAGGGCCGGCTGAAGAAATTCAGCGAACGGCACGCGTACAAGCCAAAGCGTGACGAAAAGAATTGCGGTCGGCGGCACGGTTGCGCCGTTCGCACGTACTATGCCGAATAGCACGAACGCGATGGCGAAAGGAGCCCAGCTCCAGAGCACGATCGAGTTGATTTCCATCCCCGCTTTGAGCGCATTGCTAGATGCGGGCAAGAAAAGCTGCATCGGCAGATCGCCGAGAGCATAGATCAAGAGAATGCTGGCGACGGTAATACCGAGCCCCAGAAACACTGAAGATTTCGCGAGCTGCTCCACACGATCCCAGCGGTTCGCGCCGATATTTTGCGCCGCGATTGAAGATACCGACGCCGAAAGCGCCATCGCGGGCATTTGCAGATAGGCCCAAAGCTGTGTCGCTGCGCCGTAGGCCGCCGCAACATCGGAGCCATGCTGGTTCACCATCGCGAGGAGAACGAGCGAAGCGCCGGATATCACAAACATCTGCAGGCCCATCGGAATGCCGCGCAGCACGAACACTTTAAGGATCGCGAAATCCGGAAAGAGCAGCTTGAGATCTGGCCCTTTGAGCGCGACCGGAAGATCGGCGCGATATACGTGAACTAGAAGGCCGGTGAGCGCGATAGCTTGCGCCACGAGATTGCCCATCGCCGCGCCCGCGATACCGAAACGTGGGAAACCAAGCGCACCGACAATGAAGAGCGGTGTGAGAATAATGCTCAGCGTGATGTGAAGAAGAGAAAAAGAAAATGGCGTTTGGGAATCGCCTGTCCCGCGCATCAGCATTTGCGCGAAAAGAAACGTAAACGAAAACGGCATCGTAAGGCAGGTATACCGCAGATAGATCACCGCTTGGTCATGAGCGTCTTGCGGCGTGTTCATCCAATTGAGCATCATGGGAGAAAGCACGAAACCGATGCCGGCAAGCATGATCGATGCGGCCACGAAGAACCCCATGGCTGTGCCGACGACGCGTTTCGCATCCCGCATATTGCCCGCACCGACCTCCTGCGCGAGCACGATATTGGCCGCCATACCAACGCCGAACACGGCGCCCATCAGCATCATCATGATGATTTGCGCGTTCACAGTGGCGGTGAGGGCGGCCGGCCCAAGAATGTGGCTTACCCAGACGGCGTTCATCGTCATCGAGAGCGATTGCAAAATGTTCGAGCCGAGCATCGGCAAAGAAAAAAGAATGATCGTCGGCAGGATCGGCCCATCAATCAGATTGCGGCCGGCAGCTTTACCTGGTTTCCCTGCGGTTTGAGAATGTGTGGTTGGACTTTTCACGTTTCTATTTTTCTTCGTAATGCCATTACTAGCGTTGAGGCCGCACGCCTTCAGTGATCGCTTCGGCTTGCGCAAATAGCGCCGGATCAATGTGCAGTCCGGAAGCGGCGGCGTTGTCCACGACTTGCTCTGGCCGGCTCGCTCCGACAATGGCGGACGATACGTTCGGTTCACGCAGCACCCACGCAAGCGCGAATTGCGCGAGCGAGCAGCCGGCTTCTCTGGCGAGCGGCTTTAGCTTCTCGACAGCTTCAAGAATATGCGGTTGCAGCAGTCCACTCATCGACGAACTCATCGCATCGCTGCCAGCTCTTGTATCTTCGGACGGAGTTGCGCCCACCTTATATTTTCCCGTCAGAACGCCTTGCGCGAGGGGGCTCCAAACTATCTGCCCAACGCCATGGTCGCGGCAATACGGGATGACTTCTTTTTCCGGGCGGCGATATAGGAGAGAATATTGCGGCTGGCTTGACACGAAATGCGCGCCTTGAGGTAACTCAAATGCAGATATGATCTTATCTGGCGCCCATTCTGAAAAACCGATCCAGCGTACCTTTCCGGATTGAACCGCACGCGTCAGCGCCTCCATGGTTTCTTCAAGCGGCGTGTCTGGATCGTAGCGATGACATTGGTAGAGATCGATGACGTCAACGCGCAATCGTTTCAGGCTGGCGTCGAGCTGCTTCTCGATCTGCGCGCGCGAAAGTCCGCGGTCGCCGCCACCCATTGGGCCCCAAACCTTCGTGGCGATGATGTAGCTATCGCGCGCGCGGCCTGCGAGAGCTTCGCCCATGACGGTTTCCGCCGCCCCGCGTCCGTAAACGTTCGCAGTATCGAAAAAATTGATCCCGACATCGAAAGATTTGTTGACGCAAGCGATGGCCTTGTCCTTGTCGACGCCAACGCCGTAGGTCAGCCACGAACCAAGCGATACTTCTGAAACATGCAGATCGCTTGCGCCGAGTTGGCGGTATTTCATGGTTCCTCCTGCGCTTTCGCCGCGCAATTTTATGTCGTGAGCAAGCCGTGAAGCGTTGGCTTTGCCAGCAAGTTCACGAGGTCGTGGCCGACCCCATCAGTTGTCCAGTTTATGGCGCTGGATGCTGTATGCGAAGTGGAGAAAAGTACGTTCGCTCCAATAATAGGGTCAATGGCCCGGATAGATCCATCTGCAATTCCGTCAGACACATATCCCGCTAAACTATTTACCTGACGCCTCGTGCGCGACCACACCTCATCCCGCAGCGGACGCGGCAAACCACGTAACGAGAGGGGACGCAATAACGGCCCATATTGTGAGGTTTGAAATGCGAGGGTTGAGGCTATGCCGGACGACAATCTATCGAACATAAGATCATTTGTTCTGAGCGCTACGGCGTATGCGCTTGAACCAACTTGACGCGTGCGCTCGTAGCACGCGAGCGCCAGCTCCTCTTTTGTCTCGTTGTGGTGATAGAACGAGCCTTTGGTCACATGCAACTCCGCCGATATTTTATCAACGGAGGCGCTGCTGTATCCCAGGCGAGTAAATACGCGTGTCGATGCGCGCAGGAAAATCTCCCGGCCGTTATCAGGTTGCACGGGAAATATTTCCTCAGGATCAATGATCGATGGCGGCCACGACGCGTCGTTTTTCGCAAACCCATTCAACAAGATATCTGTAAAGCGCGCGCAAAGGCGCGGATACTCTTCCAACTCGCACTGCATGACCCATAGGGTCGCCCAATGGAGCTGATCGAGCAAAAGATACGCGCGCGCGCGCAGTTCGCTATGCGAAAAGGAATGTTCGAACGATTGAAAAAGCGCCCGCAGGTTGAGAACCATCCCGCTGAAATGCTGGACGACGACGCTTCTTTGTGGCTCGTCGAGCGCACGAAGATCGCCAAGCATGCCCAATTGCGGGCCGTTCTTCCTGCGGTAATCGGCGTTCAATTTGAACATCAATTTTATGAAGGCGGTGATGCGTGCGGCAGGCGTTGCCTCAATGGATGCCGCGAGAACGGCGGAGTTGATCAAGTCGATCGCCGACATATGGCATGCGGCTGCGAGATCTTCTTTCTTTCGAAAATAGTAAGTGAGGCTTGTGGTGTTGAGGCCAACGAGGGTCGCTACTTCGGAAAGCGTCATGCCTTTAACGCCTTCCTCGTTCAGCACTTTCATCGCTGCGGAAACGATTTCTCCGCGGCGCTTAGAATAACGTTCCGTCGCCGCGCTCGCCTTTTCAGACATTGCCGCCATGCCAGTTCTCGGAGTGCATTTTTCATTTGATACACATTCCGGGAGGTTGGCAATTAGCGCTGTGAAGCTTAGTCGCCGATGCGGGCTTCGAATGCCGCATCGCGTGGCGCTGGCGTAAAGTTCTCGCCGATGGCGAACAAAATCGGGAAAGGGTCTGTCGCGCCGCGATCGACCTGAATGCGCACAATCGGCGCAGTTTTCGTAAAATCGCCGGCGAGTTCGTCTTCATAACGAGGCTGCGATTGTACGAGAAGAACGCGCGCGCCGTTTGCGGGCGTTAGGGGAGCGGTGGCTTCTGCGTGGTTTCGCGCGTCTGCATGCAACACCCACATGCGTAGTGGCGGCAAATCTTTCTCGCCGGTCAGCGCCCAATAGTAAGTCAATTCAAAAAAAAGCGCGCGGTGATCGACGCTGACTGCGCTGAAAGGGCCAAGCGCGCGGGCGCGCGTTGCGGTTTCGTGCGCGATAACACGCCAGCCACGGCCATCTTCCAACGCATTCGCGGCGCCGATCGAGTCCGCAAAGCGTGAGTTTAACAATCCGGCCGTTCCAATTCCGCAGAGCAGAATTTGAGTGGCCGCCGCCGCGATGAGCGTGAGGCGGCCAAGCTTAACTTCGCTCAGTCGCCCTGCGAGCCAAAGGATCGCGGCGGGATAAGCTGTCACCGCCCAATTCGCGTGGGCGTGACTTAGCATGGCCTGGGCGCAAATGATGAGAAGCGGCGGCGCGGCGAAAGCGATTGCAGCCTTGTCGCGGTCTTTAAGTTCGGAAGGCCGCCGGAGCGCGGAGATCGCGAGCCAGATCAGCGCAATGAACGGGATCGGACCGAAAACGGCCAACTGTGCGCTCAAGAATTCGAAAAACTCATTGGGATGAACCCCAAATCCGCTGGAGCTTGCGTTGGCGGCGGTATGCTCGATCGTCGAAAAATGATTTGAGGCGTTCCACGCAAGATTTGGCGCGACGAATGCAAGTGAAATCGCGAGCGCGGCAAAGCCTTTAAGGCTGAGAAGTCGCGCGCGCAGCGCGGGTATCCAAATCGCTGCGATTGCCGCGCACAAAAAGAAATACGCCATGGCGTACTTGGTCAGCAAGCCGAGCCCGATCGCAGCGCCCAAAGTGATCGCCCAAGCCCAAGCGCTCGTCTGATAAAAACGCCAAAGTGCAAGCAGCCCGAGCGCCCAGAGTGGCAACAGGAGCGCATCCGTAGAGATCACGTGCGACGAAAGCCACACGGCCGGCATCAAGAGCCACCCGATGCCAGCCCAAAATCCCGCCCATGGCGAATAAGCGTTCCGCGCAAGCATGAACAGCGCGACAGAAGCGGCGCCATGTGCAAGCGGCGCCGCAAGCCGCACTGCCCATTCGGCATTTCCAAATAGCGATGTGGTCGCAGAAATCGCCCATGCGATAAGTGGCGGCTTGGAGAAATAGCCCCAATCCAAAGTGCGCGACCAAAACCAATATTGTGCTTCGTCGAACTGCAGTTCGAGCGGCGTAAGCATCAGCGTCGCAATACGTGAGGCGACGAGCGCGAGGAGCACGACACCGAAAGCGAGCGTCGGTTTATCTAAGCGTGTGGAAAGCATCGGCCCCAGGCGCAAACAGTGTGAAGCGCGCGTCTTACCCTGATCCCGCCAGCCGCGCCATGCGGCGGCGGCGCATGGAAAAGTCGCGTTTGTGACGCTTTGTTTTTTCCATGTCCCCAAGCTAATCAGCCCGCCATGAGCGAAATCCTGCTTCCGCCGGAATGGGCCCCACATCGCGCGATCTGGACAGCGTGGCCATGGGACGAGAGCGAATGGGGCGGCGATGTCGCGCCCGCTCGCACCGAGATTGCCGCAATGGTCCGGGCCTTAAGCGATGGCGACAAGGTCCGTGTGTTCGCACGTAAGGGAGAGCCGCTTGAAACGGCTCAAGCCGCTTTTGGGGATTGCGCCGAGGTCATCGAAGGTGAGTACGGCGACACCTGGCTGCGTGATACGGGCCCGATCTTCATCCGGCGGGGCGGGCAAGCTGTAGCGGTCGGGTTCGACGTGAACGGCTGGGGCGGCAAATACGTCATGGCGGGCGATGATAAAGTCGCTGCGCAAGTTGCTGCCCATTCAGGCGTGAGCCTGACGCGCGCATCTTTTGTACTGGAGGGGGGGGCGATTGATTGTGATGGCGAGGGGACAATTCTCACGACGCGGCAATGTCTGCTCAACCCAAACCGCAATGCTTGGTCCGAAGCGGACGCAGAACGCGCGCTTGGCGACGCACTGGGCGTCAAAAAGATCATCTGGATCGATCAAGGCCTGCTGAACGATCATACCGACGGCCACGTGGATAATATCGCGCGTTTTGTTGCGCCGGGGCGCGTTGTCTGCATGGCTCCGAGCGGCGCTGATGATCCGAACGCCGAAACGCTAAACGAGATCGCGCGCGCAATCGAAGCCGCGACCGACGCGAAAGGCCGCAAACTGGATGTCGTGCGCATTCCAAGCCCCGGCCGGTTCACAAATGCGGATGGCGAGGTCATCCCCGCCTCCCATATGAATTTCATCATTGGAAATAAGGTTGTTCTCGTTCCTATCTATTCGGATACGGGCGCCGAGGCTGTCGCCGCATTGGCGCCGCACTTTCCTGGCCGAAAAGTGCTCGGTTTGTCTGCCAAAGCAATTCTCGCGGGCGGAGGAGCATTTCACTGCATAACGCAGCAGGAGCCGGCGTGATGAAAGCGCAAATCCAGTTCTGGTTTGAATTCGCGTCGACCTATTCTTATCCG
>JBEVOS010000259.1:0-3386 GCA_040507435.1 Caulobacterales bacterium
AACATTCCTTGGCAATGCCGATGTGCTCGAAGTGTTCAACATTTCGAAGGTCGGCAAAGTCGCGGGCTGCCGCGTGACAGAAGGCGTTGTGCGTAAGGGTGCGAAAGTGCGGATCCTGCGCGATAATGTCGTCATCCAGGAAATGGGTGTGCTGACCACGCTGAAGCGCTTCAAGGATGAAGTGAACGAAGTGGTCTCCGGGCAGGAATGCGGCATGAGTTTCGGCCCGTTCCAGGACATCAAGCAAGGCGACGTCATCGAATGCTTCAACGTGGAAGTGGTGCAGCGCTCGCTGTGACGCGGCCCGCCGGAGCATTGACGAGAGGTTTGGCGGCGGCGCTGTGTCTAACAGCGCTGGCGCTGAGCGTTGCTTGTGACCGGCGCGCTAACGATCCCTCGGCGGGCGGCGTCCGCCCAAGCACAGTCGTTGAACCCGAAATGCGCGTCGATGAAGTTGCGCAGGAAGAGCCGGCGGTTGCGCGCAGCCGTTGGCGGCTCGCGAATGATGTTGCGCGCAGCGTGACTGGCAATCTGCAGGTAAGCCTCGCGGGGGCGCGGGGCGGGCCAATCGTTCTTGCATTCGCATCGGGGATCACGATGCGCGCTCAGCCCATCGCCGTGACGCCAGCTTCCAACCGCTCCGGTGTGGGCGATCGTAACTTCGCGCAGGTGCTCGGCGGCAACCCGCAGGTCGACGCGCATATGTATCGCGTGCAAGATGAAACGGTCGCGCAGGCGGCGGCGGCGGGCGGATTGTGCGGGCCCTCTCGGGTGACTCACATCGTGATTAGCGAATTCGTCGATCCGCGCGGGCGCTGGGTGTTCAAACTTGCAGCGTTCAAGGGCGAAGGCCCGCCTGGGGTAAGCGGCGTCGATCCTGAATTCTGCGCGACCTACGCTTACGAGGCGCCTTAGCGGTTCCGGATTTCGATTGAGATGAAGCGTCACCAGAAACCGAGCGGGCCAAGCCAGCGCCAATTGCGCGCGGGCGAGCTTGTGCGCCATGCGCTCGTCGATGTTCTGTCGCGCGAGGAATTGCGCGATCCGGACTTGCATGGCGTATCCATCACGATCGGAGAAGTTCGCGCATCTCCTGATATGAAACATATGACGGCGTTTGTGGCGCCGCTCGGCGGCAAGGGCGATGCTGAAAAGATCGCGCGGGCGCTCACGCGCGCGTCCGGTTTTCTGCGGGGCAAGCTGGGGCGGATCGTTGAGCTGCGGCATGTGCCGCAACTTCACTTCATTGCGGATGACTCTTACGCCGAAGCGCAACATATCGGCGAATTGCTGGCGCGCCCTGAAGTGCAGCGCGATCTCATCCGCGACGAGGACGAAAGCGAAGACTAATGGGCCGTAGAAAAAAAGGCCTCGATGTTGATGGCTGGGTGGTTCTCGACAAGCCGGAAGAGCTGACTTCAACCGATGCAGTTTCGATCGTCCGGCGCCTGTTCAATGCGAACAAGGCTGGGCATGCGGGCACACTCGATCCGCTCGCGTCTGGCGTTCTGCCCATTGCGCTTGGCGAAGCGACGAAGACCGTTCCTTGGCTGATGGAGGCGGAGAAAGTCTATCGCTTCACGATCCGCTGGGGCGTTTCGACCGCCACGCAGGACCGCGAAGGCGAAACCGTCGCAACGAGCGATGTGCGGCCCTCGAAAGAAGCGATCGAGGCCGCGCTGGCGCGCTTTATTGGTGAGATCGAGCAGGTGCCGCCCGCCTACAGCGCGGTCAAGGTGGATGGCGAGCGGGCGTATGATCTCGCGCGGGCTGGAGAGGCGGTTGAGCTGAAGCCGCGCCTTGTCGTGGTGCATGAGGCTTCGCTTGAGAGCCAAGAGGGAGCGGATTTTGCGACCCTCCGGATGCGGACAGGTAAGGGCTTCTATATTCGGGCGCTTGTCCGTGATTTGGCGGCTGCGCTTGGTGCGGAAGGGCATGTTCACCGCCTCAGGCGCGCCAGCGTCGGCCCGTTTTCAGAGGAATTGGCGGTTTCCCTCGACGTCCTCAGGGAAATGAGCCATAAGGCCGCCGCGTTCGACTGCCTCAAGCCCGTTGAGACCGCGCTGGCCGACATCCCGGCGCTGGCCATCAATGGTGAAGATGCATTCAAGCTCCGGCAGGGCCGGCCGATCGTCCTTCTTCCGCACGCGGTGGAGACGTTGAGGCCGAAATTCCCGCCACTCACGATTTCCGGCCACGAAGCGACCCCGGCGGTATTGGCCTTCTTTGAAGGAAAAGCGGTGGCGCTGGGCGACGTGCGCGCGGGCAAGTTTAAGCCCACGCGCGTTTTTCACTTGGCTAAGGAGTAGCCGATGTCGATTACGACAGAGCGCAAAGCTGCGCTCGTAAAGCAGTATGGAAAAGGCAAGGACGACACTGGTTCGCCCGAAGTGCAGGTCGCCATTCTCTCTGAGCGCATCACAACGCTCACGGAGCATTTCAAGACGCACAAGAAGGACAACCATTCCCGCCGCGGCCTCCTGAAAATGGTGTCGCAGCGCCGTCGTCTGCTCGATTATCTGAAGTCGCGCGATGTGCCGCGTTATCAGGCGATTATCGAGAAGCTGGGCTTGCGCCGCTAAGGCGCACCTTCCCTCTTCTCCGGAAGAGGGATCGGGGGGTGGGGCGAATCCCCGCCGCCGAAAATCTCGATCTGCGCCTTGGGCTTTCAGGCGCATTCTTCTCAGGCCGAGGTTCTCCCCACCCCCCATCCTCCTCTCGTCACGAGCAGGAGGCATACGGCGCTACGGGATCCGCCCGCAGCGCAACGCATGCGGCGAGCAGGCAGGGGCCCGTTCGCCTGGAGAAGTATGATGTTCGATATCAAAACCGTTTCGCTCGATTGGGCCGGCCGCAAGCTGACTCTCGAAACCGGCCGCATTGCGCGCCAAGCCGATGGCGCCGTTTTCGCCACTTGGGGTGAGACAGCGCTGCTCGCGACTGTCGTCTATGCGAAGGAAGCGAAGCCGGGGCAGGATTTCTTTCCGCTTACCGTGAATTACCAAGAAAAGTATTATGCAGCGGGCCGCATTCCCGGCGGCTATCCAAAGCGTGAAGGCCAACCAAGCGAGCGTGAAACGCTCCTGTCGCGCCTGATCGATCGTCCGATCCGCCCGCTCTTTGTCGATGGCTTCAAAAACGAAGTGCAAGTCATCATCACGGTGATGTCTTGGGACAACGAAAACGAAAGCGATATTCTGGCGATGGTCGCTGCCTCTGCCGCGCTTACGATTTCCGGCGTGCCGTTCCTTGGCCCGATTGGCTGTTCGCGCGTTGCCTGGATCGACGATAAGCCGGTCCTGAACCCGACCATCTCGCAGATGAAGGAAAGCCGCCTCGATCTCGTTATGGCCGGCACCACCGATGCGATCATGATGGTGGAATCC
>JBEVOS010000264.1:0-4926 GCA_040507435.1 Caulobacterales bacterium
GAGCGCGCCGTTTGCGCGGTCTCGTCCAGCGCCGCTCCATTGCAGACCACGGATGCGGGCGGGCGTGCCGTTGATCTCAATAAAGCGGGCAGAGAGAGTGAGGCGCCCTGGCCGGCCGCCAAATGCGGAGGCCTTGGCGTCGATGACCTCGCCGCCGCCAACCGCGCCTGCGGGCACGATTTCACGCCCTTCAAAAGCAAGCGGCGATGCAAGGCGCATTGCGAAGGTTTGGCCTTGCTGCGCGGTTCGCGAACTCAGCGGCTCGACGAGTTCAAATTCCAACACGGCGCCTGCGGGCAAAAGGACGCCGCCTTCGACAGCCGTCAGGCCAGGAGGAGTGGGCGTAGGCTCGGCCTGAGCGAAAGCCGGCGCAGTCAGCGCGCACAAAAATATCGCTGCGATTATGATGCGCACGATCCCCGCCGTAGCGTTTCCCCTTCCGCCACGGTATATCGGGCTGAACGCAACGGCAACTTGTTTTGGCGGCGCGTTGATCTGCGGCTTCCGCGCCGGTTTGTGCGCGCCGATTCCTCCGCTAAACACCCGCGATGAACGCCGTAACCACCGATCTTGCTGCGCTGGAAGCCGATTTGCTTGCGCGCATTGCCGCCGCCGCTGACGAAGCTGCGCTTGAGGCCATTCGCCTCGAGGCGCTGGGCAAGCAGGGCGTTGTCTCGCAGCAGATGCGCACGCTTGGGCAGATGGCGCCGGAGGAGCGCCAGGCGATGGGGCCGAAACTCAACGGTCTGAAAGATCGCCTCACCGAAGCGCTCGCCGCGCGCAAAGCCGATCTCGCGGAAGCCGCGCTCGAAGCAAAGCTAAAGGCCGAAGCCGTCGATGTGACGTTGCCCGCGCCGCGCGCGCGCACCGGCGCGATCCATCCCGTCAGCTTCGTGATGGAGGAACTCGCGCAGATTTTCGGCGCGATGGGATTCGCGCTCGAAGAAGGGCCGGATATCGAAACCGAGTTCAACAATTTCGATGCGCTCAACACACCGAAATTCCATCCCGCGCGCGAGCTGCAGGATACCTTCTATTTCGCGCGCAAAGAGGATGGCGAACGCAAACTGCTGCGCACGCAAACGAGCCCAGTGCAAATCCGCACCATGATGAAGCAGAAGCCGCCCATCCGCATGATTTGCATGGGCCGTACGTTTCGCGTCGATAGCGATGCGACGCATACGCCGATGTTCCATCAGATTGAAGCGCTCGCGATCGATAAGACATCGAGCATGGCGGATTTGAAGGGCGTCATCATGGCGTTCATCAAGGCGTATTTTGAAGTCGACAATGTCGAAATTCGCTTTCGCCCGCACTTCTTTCCATTCACCGAGCCATCAGCGGAAGTGGATGTCCGTTGCGATCGCAGCGGCGGGCAGGTGCGCATTGGCCAAGGCGATGATTGGCTCGAACTCGGCGGCTGCGGGATGGTGCATCCGAACGTGCTGAAAAATTGCGGCCTCGACCCGAGTGAAGTCCAAGGCTACGCCTTCGGCCTCGGCATCGATCGCATGGCGATGCTGAAATACGGCATGCCGGATTTGCGTGATTTCTTCGGCAACGACGCGCGCTGGCTGAAGCATTACGGCTTCTCGCCCTATCTCTTGAACGGTTTGGCGCAGGGGATTGCGTCGTGAAATTCACGCTCTCTTGGCTGAAAGAACATCTCGACACCGATGTCGATGTCGCGCGTCTCGTCGAAGCGATGACGATGGCGGGGCTTGAGGTGGAGGATGTCGCCGATCCTGCCAGCAAGCTCGCGCCGTTTTCCGTTGCGCGCATCGTGAGTGCGGAGCGGCATCCGAACGCAGATAAGCTGCAAGTTTGCCAAGTCGATACCAAGCAAGGCCGGCTTGAGATCGTGTGCGGCGCGCCGAATGCGCGCGCAGGGCTCGTCACGGCGTTTGCGCCGATCGGAACCTATGTGCCGGGCCTTGGCGTCACGCTCGAAGCGCGGCCGGTGCGCGGCGTGGTGTCGAACGGCATGTTGTGTTCGGGCGCCGAGCTTGAACTCGATAGCGACGCGGACGGCATTCTCGAACTCGATCCGCGCCTGCAAGTGGGAACGCCGGTTGCTGAAGCGCTTGGGCTTGCCGATCCCGTGATCGATTTCGAAGTGACGCCCAATCGCCCCGATTGGCTCGGCGTCGCCGGCATTGCGCGCGATCTCGCAGCGGCGGGCGTCGGCAAATTCACAACGAAACCGATCTTGCCTGTGCCCGGGCGTTTTCAATCTGCAGTGAAAATCGCAACGGATGATGCAAGCGCATGCCCGATCTTCGCGGGCCGGCTCATTCGCGGCGTGAAGAACAAACCTTCGCCGGACTGGCTGCAACAGAAATTGCGCGCTGTCGGTTTGAAGCCGCGCAATGCGCTTGTCGATATCACGAATTATCTCTCGCTCGATCGCGCGCGGCCCTTGCATGTGTACGACGCCGATAAGTTGAGCGGCGTTGTGCGCGCGCGCATGGGCAAAGAGGGCGAAAGCTTTCTCGCGCTCGATGGCAAAGTGTATGACGTAACGCCTGCAATGTGCGTGATTGCCGATGATAAGGGCGTGCTTGGCCTCGGCGGCGTAATGGGCGGCGAGCATTCCGGCTCAAGCGAAGCGACGGTGAATGTGCTTGTCGAAAGCGCTTGGTTCGATCCGCTGGTGACGTTCCAAACGGGACGCGCGACCGGCATTAACAGCGATGCGAAATATCGCTTCGAGCGCGGAATCGATCCGGGTTTCGTCGTGCCGGGCCTTGAGCTTGCGACGCGGCTCATTCTCGAAATCTGCGGCGGCGAACCAAGCGAAGTGATGATCGCGGGCGAGACGCCGGAACCGCCGAAAAGCATTTCGTTCGATCCAGATCGCGTGCGCACGCTTGCGGGGCTCTCAGTCACGCCGACGCGCCAGCGTGCGATTCTAAAAGCGCTTGGGTTCGAAACATCGCCGGAAGAGGCGGGTAAAACGCTGAACGTTACGCCGCCGTCCTGGCGGCGCGATGTCGAAGGTGGGGCCGATCTCGTTGAAGAGATCGCGCGCATCGAAGGCTATAACGCGATCCCGGCGAATGAGCCGCCGCGCGCCGAAGGCTATCGCGCCCCGCCTGCAGGCGCAGGCGAAAGCCGTTTGCGCGTGTCGCGCCGTGTGCTTGCCGGACAAGGTTATCTTGAAGCGGTGACGTGGAGCTTCCTGCCGCAGCGCGTGGCGGCTCTGTTCGGCGGTGGCGCGGCGCCTCTCGTGCTCGCGAACCCAATCGCATCCGATCTCGATTGCATGCGGCCTTCAACGCTGCCGAATCTCATCGCAGCGGCGCAAAAGAATCTCGATCGTGGCCACGGCGATCTGCGCGTGTTCGAAGCGGGGCCAATTTATCTCGGTGACGGCGATTCCGATCAGCAGCGTTCGATCGGCGCGATCTGGCAACCACGCCCCCAGCGTCATTGGAAAGAGGCGCCAGCGCCGGACATGTTTGATGTGAAGCGCGATTGCTTGGCGCTTCTGGAAGCGCTCGGTGCGCCTGTCGCGTCGCTGATGAATGGTGCGGATGCAGCGCCACATTGGCGGCCCGGACGCGCGGGCGTTTTCAAGGTCGGCAATAAGATCATTGCAGCTTATGGCGAAATTCATCCGCGCGTGCTGACGGCGATGGATGTCGCCGCGCCCGTGCTGGCGTTCGAAGTGTTCGTCGATGCGCTGCCAGCGCCGCGCGCCAAACCGACGCGCGCCAAGCCTGCGCTTGAGCTTTCCGATCTCATGCCGCTGACGCGCGATTTTGCGTTCATCGTGGATGAAAAGGCCGCCGCCGCCGATCTCGTGCGCGCCGCGATGGGCGCCGATAAGCAATTGGTGTCCGATGTCGCGCTGTTCGATGTCTATCGCGGCCAAGGCGTGCCGGAGGGCAAGAAATCGCTCGCGATCGAAGTGACGCTGCAGCCGAAAGATAAAACGCTGACCGATGCGGAGATCGAGGCAGTCTCGCAACGCATCGTCGCGCAAGTGCTGAAGGCGACGGGCGGCGTGTTGCGGGGATGAGGGCGCTCTGTGTTCGCTTCGCAAGAGCGGCGGACGTGGATACGATTTGCGCTGTGCTTTCGGAAGCGCGTGACTAGCATCGGCGCGTCGGCATGGAACGATGAAGTCATTGGTGCTGGCGCCGTCAGTGCTTGCATTGATGCGGGCGAGCAGATCGTCGCCGAGAAAGACGGCGCGCTTGTCGCGAGCATGTTGCTGCAATGGCGCGATGAAGTTTTTTGGGCTGACCGGGATGATGACGCTGCGGGCTACGTGCATAGGTTTGCAGTGAAACGCGCATTTGCGCATAGCGGCGCGACTAATGCGTTGATGACCTTTGCCTCCTCGGAAGCGCTTGTGCGCGGCAAGCGTTTCCTGCGCCTCGATTGCGCGCCGTCGCCGCGGCTTTGTGCGTTCTATGAACGCTTTGGCTTTCAGCGCGTCGATACGATCACCCCCCATGGTTTTCCGGCGAGTTTCGTGAGCGTTCGGTATGAGCGGGCGCTTATCTAACCAAAACCTCCGTCATTCCGGGGCGGCGAAGCCGAACCCGGAACCCAGGGGCCGCACGCGCAACATTTGCCCCTGGTTTCCGGATCAGCGCTGCGCGCTGTCCGGAATGACGACAGATTATTTGTCCCGATGAAAAGCGGGGATTTTCACAAATCTATCCGACCGGGGTTTTTTCTCACGCATAATCACCTCGTCCCCTTGCACGGGAGGTTCGAGAGCTAGCCGGGCGTATCGATGCAAGGGGACAGACGAGCGTGAAAGGCGTTTGGAAGACTGAGCCGAGCGGTTGAGCGGAGTTCGGGACGAAGAATGCCGACTGCCTCTGGGGACGTGAAACCAGAGGGTCTAGGGCATGGCAGCCCTACGCGCCGGGTGCAGAATGGGCCTGGAGAGAATACCTCCTCACGACC
>JBEVOS010000308.1:0-15819 GCA_040507435.1 Caulobacterales bacterium
GCGCGGGAAAGACACTTGGTGCTGCGCTCGCGATGGCCATTGCAGCCGAAGCTGGATTTCAAAGTGCGCTTATGGCGCCGACAGACATTCTTGCGCGCCAGCATGCGCGTACTTTGCTCCCATTGCTGGAGACCGCCGGTATTTCAGCCGCTGTGCTCACAGGCAAAGATAAACCCAAAGCGCGCGCTGAGACCATGCAGCGCTTGGCCGCCGGAGAACTCAGAGTCGTCATTGGCACGCACGCGCTTTTCCAAGACGAAGTATCCTTTAAGGATTTAGCGCTGATTGTCATCGACGAGCAGCATCGTTTCGGTGTCTCAGACCGCATGCGTCTCGTAAGCAAAGGCGCCAATCCGCATGTGCTCGTAATGAGCGCGACTCCAATTCCGCGCACTCTCGCACTCGCAGTTCATGGCGATATGGATGTTTCCATTCTGGATGAAAAACCTCCAGGACGCCAACCGATCAGAACGGTCGCGATGCCAGAGTCGCGCGCTGACGAAGTGGCGGACGCAATTGCAGAAGCAGCGAAACGTGGCGAGCGCGCATACTGGGTTTGTCCGCTCATTGAAGAAAGTGAAGCCGTTGATCTTGCTGCGGTCGACGATCGCTACGGGGCGCTCAAAACGCGGTTTGGCGACAAAGTCGAAATCGTTCACGGACGCATGACGGCGACAGCTCGCGAAACGGCGATGGAGCGATTCCGCGTAGGCGATGCATTTGTGCTTGTCGCTACGACTGTCATTGAAGTTGGTGTCGACGTTCCTGAGGCGTCGATCATGGTGATCGAAAACGCGGAACGCTTCGGCTTAGCGCAGCTTCACCAGCTACGCGGACGCGTCGGCAGGGGCGGGCTACGCGGTTCGTGCGTGTTGCTCTGGAAACCGCCGCTCGGTGCGATTGCAAAAGAACGGCTCGACGCGCTGCGGCGCTATGACGATGGCTTCGTCATTTCGGAAATCGACTACAAAATGCGCGGCGCTGGCGACGTGCTCGGCGTTCAACAAAGCGGCATGCCGCCGTTTCGGCTTGTAGACGCCGAAGCACACGGCGACATGCTTGCCTCAGCCGATAAAGAAGCTCGTCTCGCCATTGAGCGCGACCCTACGCTGACAACACCGCGCGGGCGTGCAATCGCGCTGGCGCTTCGTCTTTTTGGCTATGAGGAAGCCGCCGCGCTTGCGCGCTCAGGGTGATTTTCTCCAATCTGGAGAAACTTAGGTTGCAGCGCGGCCACATGCGCGCGAATTCGTTAACCATGTCGTCAGTCGTGTTGAACTGCCTGAATTTGCGGCCCTATTTGCCCGCAGCGTGAGCGTTTCGCGCGCGCATTTCAACAAAGGATGCAGAATGAGCATTCGTAAGCTCGTGACGGGGGCCCTGGCTGCCTTCGCTTTGAGCGCCGGTGCGGCGAACGCCGAAACGGCCCTCTCCTACTACGTGTCCGGCCACGTCAACTACGCCGACCTTGAAGTCGGCGGCGCTGACGGCGATGACACATTCGGCGGCGTGAGCGGGGCGGTTGCCTTCGCAGCAACCCAGAACATCGGCGTTCAAATCGACGCCGACGTAACCTTCGCCGACAATGATTTGATCGATGACGAAACGATCTCCGGAACCGTTCACGTGTTTCATCGTACGGCGGCGGGCCTAATCGGCGGCTTCATCGGCGCGGCGGACGTTTCCGATGAAACGGTGATCGGCGGCGGCGTCGAAGGCGCAGTTTACAAAGGCGATTGGACCTTCGGCGGCAATCTCGTTTACGCGAATGCTGACGACGCAGACCTCGATTACTGGGGCCTCAACGGCTACGCGCAATACTACTTCAACGACAATCTCGCGGCTGACGTTGCGCTTGGCTACGGCAATGCCGATGCGGGCGGGAGCGATGCAGACGTTCTGTCCATCGCGGCAGGTGCTGAATATCAGCTGAGCAGCATGCCGGTCGGCTTTGGCGTCCAACTCGCTTATCTCGATGCGGGTGATATCGACGCTGACGCGCTCTCGCTGTCAGTGCGCGCGCGCTATGTCTTCACGGGCGAAAACCTGCGCACGCGCAACCAAACGGGCGCAAGCCAGCGCGGATTTCTGAGCCAATTGACGGCGCTCGTTCTTTAAGACGCGCTTGAATCTCAGGCGAGACGGGAGAGCGGCCGAGCGATCGGCCGCTCTTTCGATTCAAGCGTGCGGATCTTCAGACGCGAGATAGCGGGTCACGTAATCGGCAACGCCCGCTTCGATCGGCGTAAATTGCTTTTCGTAGCCGAGCACCCGCAGGCGGCTCATGTCCGCTTCGGTGAAGTATTGGTACTTCTCGCGAATAGTGACGGGGGTATCAACGAATTGGATATTCGGGCTTTGCCCAAGCGCTGCATAGAGCGAAGCCGCGAGATCACTGAACGTCCGCGCCTTGCCCGTCCCGACATTGACGATGCCCGCCGTGCGCTCAGCCGTCAGAAGCCACTCGACGACATCAGCGCAGTCTTTGACGTAGATGAAATCACGCAGCTGCCCGCCGTCTGAATAGTTGGGATTATGCGAACGAAACAACGTGACCGGTTCGCGAGCCGCCGCCTTCGGATACATGTGCGCGACAACGCTCTTCTGTCCGCCCTTGTGTTGCTCGTTTGGACCATAGACGTTGAAAAACTTAAGCCCGGCCCAATGCGGCGGCATATGCCCGCGCGCCGCTGATCGGATGGCGAAAAGATCGAAGGCGTATTTCGACCAGCCATAAGCGTTGAGCGGCCGCAATTTTTGCAACGCCTCGAACGAATTGTCGTCCGTAAATCCGTGCTCGCCGTCGCCATAAGTCGCTGCGGACGATGCATAAACGAAGGGAATTCTTTCGTTCGCGCACCAATCCCAGAGGCGTCGCGTCAAAATCTGGTTCGTGCGTACGATGAGATCGACATCAGTTTCAGTCGTTGCGGAAATCGCGCCCATGTGAACGATTGCTGAAATGGCGCCGGCGCGGTCGCGCAGATAGCCGTCCAAATGTGCCGGCTCGACAAAATCCATCACCGGATGTTTTGCGAGATTGCGCCATTTGCCATCGTCTGCGGCGCCGAAATAGTCGCAAACGGCGACATCGATATCCGACCTGGCCGCCAGCCGCGCCACGATATTGGAGCCAATAAACCCTGCGCCGCCTGTAACGAGGATAATGCTCATGGAAGTTTGAATCCGGCCGCGCTCATGTGCAGATCTTAAAGGCGCCCTGACGCTTCGCCAACCTGCATCCCTAACGGCTGATCTAGACTCTAAGTGGGCGCGTATTGAAAACGATGTCTAATGAAGCGCCCGCCCTGGTTTGGTTCCGGCAAGACCTAAGACTGACAGATAACCCAGCTCTAGCCGCGGCGGCGGCCTCCGGGCGGCCGTTGGCGTTTATTTATGTTCTGGATGACGAAAGCCCCGCTCAGTGGCGAATAGGCGGCGCTGGGCGCTGGTGGCTGCATCATAGCCTGTCCGCTCTGTCAGACGCGATCACCAAGCGTGGCGGGCGTCTTCTTTTCCGGCGGGGGAATGCGGGCAAGGTCCTAGAACAAGTCGTTAAGGAGATCGGCGCGGCGGAAATCCATTGGAACAGACTTTACGAGCCGTATGCCGTGAAACGGGACACGGCGCTTAAGGCGCTCTTCTCAAAGCTTGGGTGCGCTGCCCACTCGCACAACGGCGCCCTCCTCTTCGAGCCGTGGGAAGTGGAGACAGCCGCCGGCGGTCCTTTCAAAGTATTCACGCCGTTCTGGCGCGCATGCCGCGCACGGGGGCTTCCGCGCACGCCCGTGAAGCTGGCTTCGACATGGCGTACGGCGCAAAGCGAAGTACAAAGTGATGCGTTGCAGTCGTGGGCTCTATTACCGGTACGGCCCAATTGGGCCGCTGGGTTTAAAACACGCTGGACGCCTGGAGAAACCGGCGCGAAACGCGCTCTCTCAGCTTTCGTTCGATCACGTATCGAGAAATACGCCAACGACCGCGATCTACCTGCCAAAGACGCGACATCTCATCTTTCGCCTCACTTGCATTGGGGCGAAATCTCGCCGGTACAGATTTACTCCGTAGTAGACGGACTAGCGGGCGCCGAAAAATTTCTATCTGAAATTGGCTGGCGCGAATTCTCCCACCATCTTCTCTTTCACTTTCCCACTTTGCCAGAGGCTCCCTGGCGTAGCTCTTTCGAGAAGTTCGGATGGCGCAAAGACGAAAACGCCTTTCGGGCATGGAGCAGCGGCCAAACTGGCTACCCAATCGTTGACGCCGGCATGCGTGAACTTTGGGCTACTGGATATATGCACAATCGCGTGCGCATGATCACAGCCTCGTTTCTTATCAAGCATCTCTTGATTGATTGGCGGCGCGGACAAGATTGGTTTTGGGACACACTGGTGGACGCTGACCTCGCCAACAACTCAGCTTCCTGGCAGTGGGTTGCGGGATCGGGCGCTGACGCATCGCCCTATTTCCGTATCTTCAATCCCATCGTGCAGGGCGAGCGGTATGATCCAAATGGCGACTATGTTCGCCGGTGGGCGCCTGAGCTTCGGGATCTGCCAGCAAAATATATCCATGCCCCTTGGACTGCGCCCGAACAGATCTTAGCGGATGCTAAAATCGCTCTGGGCGTGTCTTATCCTCGCCCAGTGGTGGATCACGCTGAGGCGCGCGCCCGCGCGCTTGCGGCATTTCAAGCGCTTTAACCCTAATTCCGGCCTGAAGCGGAACCATTCAGTACTTTTCACAATTGCTCGTATTGGTTATTTTATCCACATGGACGACGCCCAGCCTCAGCACGGCGCGAGCCGCGCCACCCCTGCTTTAATCGCGGGTCTAAAGTCACGGACGTCTATGAAGGCGGTGCTTTTCGCGCTGTTGAATGTTCGCGGCGGTACTCTTGTCATGCGCCTGCCGGATGGACGGGCCTTGATCTTTGGAGATGGCCAAGGGCCGTCTGTCGAGATGGTCGTGAAAGATGAGACTTTTGCGAGGCGCGTACTCCAATCGGGCGATATTGGATTTGCCGACGGATTTGTCGCGCGAGAATGGGATACGCCGGACCTCGCCGCCCTGCTCGCATTCTTTGCCGATAACGCCGAACGCATTTGGCGCATCTTTAAAGGCAACCCGTTGATGCACATCATCAACATCATGCGTCATGCCTCCAATAAAAATACGCGTACGGGTTCGCAGAAGAACATTCACGAGCATTATGATCTCGGCAATCGCTTCTACGCGGCGTGGCTTGATCCAACGATGACGTACTCCGCGGCGCGTTTCGATGCCCGTACAAAAGAATTGGAAGCAGCACAACGCGCGAAATATCACGCGCTTGCTCAACACCTTTCACTTAAGCCTGGCGATCATGTTCTAGAAATTGGTTGTGGATGGGGCGGTTTCGCAGAAGTCGCTGCCGCCGAATACGGTGCGCGCGTAACGGGCCTGACCATCAGTGCAGAGCAACTCGCGTTTGCGCAAGATCGCATGCAGAAGAAGGGATTATCAGATCGCGTCGAGCTGAGATTCCAAGACTATCGCGACGTTCAAGGCCAGTTCGACAAGATCGCATCGATCGAAATGTTCGAAGCAGTAGGCGAAAAATATTGGCCAGCTTATTTTGAAAAAATCTCGAATGTCTTAAGGCCCGGCGGCTCCGCGGCTCTGCAAATCATTACGATCCGCGACGATCTATTCGACGGTTATCGTAAACGCGCAGATTTCATTCAACGCTACATCTTTCCTGGCGGCATGCTTCCCAGCAAGGCGAGGCTCGAGGAAGAAGTCGCGAAGGCGGGCCTTTTGTGGAATAGAGCCGATGCTTTCGGTCAAAGCTATGCGGACACGCTCGCCGAATGGGGCCGCCGCTTTGTCAGCAAGTGGGAAGAGATACGTCCGCTCGGATTTGACGAGCGTTTCAAGCATTTATGGCGCTTCTACCTCGGCTACTGCGAGGCGGGGTTTCGAACAGGTCGCACGGATGTAATCCAGCTGTCGCTGGCCAAAACGTGAAACGCTAACGCGAAGATTGATGACGTCGGCGACTACTCGTAGACCTGCTGCGTGCAGATCACGCCCCCCGACCCCCTTGTCTCGCCTGCTTGGCTGTTTGAAAGGCTCCAAGAGCAAAGCCTGCGCGTCATAGATGCAAGCTGGTTCCTACCGGCAGAAAAGCGATTGGGCGCGGAAGCGTATGCGGAAAAACACATTCCCGGCGCGATCTTTTTCGACATTGACGAGATTTCCGACCTCGCCTCCCCGCTTCCTCATATGTTGCCAACGCCTTCCCGTTTTTCAGAATGCGTCGGCGCACTCGGCCTTGGCGACAATATGCGTTTCGTTATTTACGACGCACAGGGCTTATTTAGCGCCGCGCGCGTTTGGTGGATGTTTCGGGTGATGGGGCACGATGATGTGGTTGTCCTCGACGGCGGCTTGCCCGCCTGGGAGCGCGCCGGCTTGCCTACCGAGAATGGCGCTGCGCGCATCGGCAAGCACCACAAATTCAATGCCGTGCTTCGTCCAAGCCTCGTTCGTGACATCACGGAGATGATGGAAGACGTCCGTGAACGCACTTCCCTTTTGTTTGATGCGCGACCGTCTGGCCGTTACGAAGGGCGGGACCCAGAACCTCGTCCGGGCCTTCGCAGTGGACACGCGCCAGGCGCGCTTTGCTTGCCGGCAAGTATGCTTCTCAACGATGACAAAACATTCAAAACGAAATCTGAACTCGAAACATTGTTCTCAACTTTTGGCGTCTCTTCTGCCAAACCATTGATTGCGATGTGTGGCTCCGGCGTTACAGCGGCGATCGTCGCACTTGGGCTCGCGCGTATTGGCCGGTGGGATGTAGCGATCTACGACGGCTCGTGGGCCGAATGGGGATCGCGCGAAGATACGCCGGTTGAAACAGGCGGCGCGTAATGGCCAAAAAGAACATCGATCTCTCTAAATTTCGCCCGCAAACGCGTCTCGCGATCGCTGGCCGCGATCCAGCACGTTTTGACGGCGCGGTGAATCCACCTATCCACCGCGCATCGACAATCGTCATTCCAGACGCAGACGATCTTTATGACACGCCCAAGAAAACCTACGCGCTCGAAGGCATGGCGGTGCAAGAAGCGCTGCGTGACGCCCTGATTTCGATAGAGGGTGGTTCAGGCGCGACGCTCGCGCCTTCAGGGCTTGCGGCATGCACACTTGCACTACTCGCTTGCACGCGGGCCGGCGGCGAAGTGCTCGTAACGGATTCCTGCTACGGACCAACACGCCGCTTTTGCAACACGATGCTAAAACGCATGGGCGTTGAGACGCGCTACTTTGATCCTCGTATCGGCGGCGGCATTGAAGCCCTTATGTCGGAAAAAACCTGCGCAGTTTTTTTAGAATCGCCTGGATCGCTCACGTTTGAAATACAGGATGTGCCTGCAATTACGGGCGCTGCAAAAGCACACGGAATTCCGGCGATAATCGATAACACATGGTCTGCAGGCGTATATTTCAAGCCATTCGAGCATGGCTGCGATTTGAGCGTTCAAGCGCTCACGAAATATCAAGCAGGTCACGCAGACGTGCTGATTGGTGCGATTGTTTCAGCAAACCCTGAATGGGCGGAGCGCATACGCATGGCGTATAAACACCTTGGTCTTGGTGTTTCGCCGGATGACGCTTATCTCGCGCTCCGCGGCTTGCGAACGATGCATGTTCGACTTGCCGCTCAAAGCGCAGCTTCGCTGACGATTGCGCAATGGCTCATATCCCAGCCGCAAGTCGCGCGCGTTTTACATCCCGCGCTATCCAGCCACCCAGATCACGAACTATGGAAACGTGACTTCAGCGGAGCTTCCGGCGTTTTCGGCGTGATCCTTCAACCGTGTGGCGCGGCGCAGATCAAGCAAATGCTAGAGGAGTTTGCTCTTTTCGCCATGGGCTTTTCTTGGGGCGGCTACGAAAGCCTCATCGTTCCTTGCGACGAAAACATCCAGCGCTCGGCGACAACATGGGAAGCGGAGGGGCCGCTCCTGCGACTTTCTGTTGGGCTTGAAGATCCCGCCGATCTTATCGACGATCTTGCGGCTGGCTTAGCGAAACTCTCATGAGCCGCGCTATGCGGATATGTTTCTTCGGAGATAGCTTCGTAAACGGAACCGGCGACGATGAAGCACTTGGCTGGGTCGGCCGCGTGAGCGCGCATGCCCGCCAGTCTGGTATTGATCTGACAACGTACAATCTTGGCGTTCGGCGTGACACCAGCGCCGATATTGCCCGGCGTTGGAGAACTGAGGCGCAAACACGCCTTCCCGACGGTGTCGATGGGCGTCTCGTCTTTTCATTTGGCGTGAACGACTGCTCAGCAGAACACGAGAAAAGTGCGCCGCGCCTATCGCACGCAGCGACGCTCGCGAACGCGCATTCAATCCTGAATGAAGCGGCGCAGTGGCGTCCTACCTTGCTCGTCGGCCCTACGCCGGTCATGGCGAGCGCTGGACAAAATGATCGAATTTCAGCGCTTTCAGAAGCATTGTTCGCGCTATGCGCGCGTCTCAATATTCCATTTATTGCGACGACTGCTTTTGCGGATGAGTACGCTGCTCAATGGCGTGCACAGGCGGAGGCCGGCGATGGCGCACACCCGGCGGCGGCTGGATATGCAGCGTTGAGTGCGTTTATTCTGGAATCCGCCGCTTGGCGGCGCTGGCTTTAGTAATGGCGCGCCCGGCAGGAATCGAACCTGCAACCGTCCGCTTAGAAGGCGGATGCTCTATCCAGTTGAGCTACGGGCGCCCGGGAACGGCCTAGCCGAATATGGCGCCACCGTCAGCCGCTAGTGCGACCAGGGTTCCTTACGGGCGAACGCAAAATTGTCGCTGTAGGATTTCACGGCTCGCTTGAATTCGCGCGGCTCAATCACTTGGTGCGGGATTGCGTGCTTCCGTGCGTATGCGATCGCCTGATCGCGATCGTCAAAATAGAGTCTTATCTGCCCGGACGGGTCAGCCGAAGAGGACCAGCCCATCAATACATCTGGCGCCAGCGCCGCGTTTGGCTCGAAGTCGAGCACCCAACGCTTCGTGCCCGCTTTGCCGGATTGCATCGCATTTTTCGCAGGTCGGTAGATTTTGGCCAGCATAAATATCCTCAGGACATCGCTACAACGCCAAGCAACCTAAGAAAAGCGGACGACGTTAAGTCGCCCGCTTCGCAAAGCCTCGGCAAGAAGATCAGTCCTCGTCTTCTTCGCCGCCAAGCGCCTCTTTCAGCGCCTTTCCTGGCTTAAACCGCGCCTTCTTGCCCGCGGGCACTTTTACTTCTTGGCCCGTCTGCGGATTGCGCGCGATACGCTCCGCAGTGTCTTTAACATCGAACACGCCGAAATTTGGCAGACGCACATCGTTGCCGCTTTTCAGCGCCGCAGTGATCGCATCGAACACCGCATCGATCGATTCCCCTACCTTCGCTTTTGGTTCGCCAGTACGGTCCGCCACCGCGTTGACGAGTTCTGCCTTGTTCACGAGTCACACCCCTCAATGTATGGATCGGCCGCATAAGGGCGCCCTCATATGCGCTTGTCAAAGCGAGAGCGGCGTCTTTCGATTACATCCGCGTTATCTATTGCAATGCGAAATCGCCGCTGCCGCATATAAAAAACGCGCGCCCGTCAAAGACGGACGCGCGCCATTTAGCCTATCAACGCGATCAGTGAGGGCGCGCGCCTTCGCGATCGGAGGTGGAACGGCCGCTAGCGCGGGCCTCCGCTTCTTCATCTTCTTCCGTCCATTCGACGGGCGTCAGTTTGCGCGTCAACGCCTCCGCCAAAGCCTGATCGACGGTCGAGATCGGGATGATCTTCAATCCAGATTTTACATTCTCAGGAATGTCAGCCAAATCCTTCTCGTTCTCTTGCGGAATGAGCACGGTGCGCACGTTGCCGCGAAGCGCCGCGAGCAATTTTTCTTTCAGCCCGCCAATTGGCAGCACGCGTCCGCGTAGCGTGATTTCACCCGTCATGGCGATATCCTTGCGTACCGGAACACCAGTAAGGACCGACACGATCGCTGTCGCCATCGCGACACCGGCCGACGGGCCGTCCTTCGGCGTTGCCCCTTCAGGCACGTGAACGTGAATGTCCCTTGTTCTGAAAAGCGGCGGTTTGACACCGTATTGCGTCGCGCGCGACCGCACGAAGGATGAAGCCGCCGAAATCGACTCCTTCATCACTTCCTTGAGATTGCCCGTCACCGTCATCGAGCCTTTGCCTGGCATCGCGACGGCTTCGATCGTCAGCAGATCGCCGCCGACTTCAGTCCATGCGAGCCCGGTCACGACGCCAACCTGATCTTCAAGATCGGTCTCGCCGTAGCGGTATTTCCACACGCCGGCATAATCAGGAAGATTGGCCGCAGTGACAGACACTTTGTCCTTCTTCTTCTGCTCGATTTCACGAACCGCTTTGCGCGCCAGATTGCCGATCTCGCGCTCGAGAGAACGTACACCGGCTTCACGCGTGTAGCGGCGTATCAAATCGCGCAACGCGTCATCTGAAACCGCGAACTCGCTCTTCTTGAGACCGTTGTTCTCGTACTGCTTCGGCAGCAAATGCCGCTTTGCAATTTCGAGTTTCTCATCCTCGGTGTAGCCGGGGATGCGAATGATCTCCATACGATCCAGCAAAGGCTGAGGCATGTTGAGGCTGTTCGCCGTGGTGATGAACAGCACATCGCTCAGATCGTAATCCACTTCGAGATAGTGGTCGTTGAAGGTTGCGTTTTGCTCTGGGTCCAATACTTCGAGCAACGCGGCTGAGGGATCGCCGCGATAGTCCGCGCCGAGCTTATCTATCTCATCAAGTAGGAAGAGCGGGTTCGAAGACTTCGCTTTCTTCAAGCTTTGAACGATACGGCCAGGCATGGAGCCAATATAGGTCCGCCGGTGGCCGCGGATCTCAGCTTCATCACGCACGCCGCCAAGCGACAAGCGCACGAAATCTCGGCCCGTCGCTTTTGCAATCGAACGTCCAAGCGAGGTTTTACCAACTCCAGGGGGCCCAACGAGGCAGAGGATCGGCCCGCGCAATTTGTTCGTACGCGCTTGCACGGCGAGATACTCGAGAATGCGATCTTTCACTTTTTCGAGGCCGTAGTGATCGTCATCCAACACAGCTTGCGCCGCATCGATATCCTTTTTGACCTTCTTTTTGATGCCCCAAGGCAGATCGAGCAGCCATTGCAGATAATTCCGAACGACTGTGGATTCGGCAGACATCGGGCTCATTTGCCGAAGCTTCTTCAGCTCCGCGTCAGCCTTTGTGCGCGCTTCCTTTGAGAGCTTTGTAGCTTTGATACGCGCTTCAAGTTCCGCGATATCGTCGCGGCCTTCGTCCCCTTCGCCCAACTCCCGTTGGATCGCCTTCATCTGCTCATTCAAATAATATTCGCGCTGCGTCTTCTCCATCTGACGCTTCACGCGCGAACGAATTTTGCGCTCGACTTGCAGCATGCCGATTTCGCTGTCGATCAGGGCAAGCACACGCTCCAACCGGCGCAGCGCGTCTGACTCCTCCAACAGCGATTGCTTATCGGAAATCTTGATCGTCAGATGTGCTGCGATCGTATCCGCAAGCCGTCCGGCTTCCGTGATCTGGTTGATCGCTTGATGCACTTCCGGCGGGGTCTTACGCCCTAATTTTACGTACTGCTCCCATTGATCGGAAACAGCCTTCGTCATCGCCTTTGCTTCAGGGCTATCGACGTTGGTTTCTTCAACCTCCTCCACTTCCGCTTCGAAGTAAGAAGGGTTTTCGCGGAACGCGACGATGCGCGCACGATGCGCGCCTTCGACCAGTACGCGCACTGTGCCATCCGGCAATTTTAGAAGTTGCACGACAGAAGCGACAGTTCCGACCGTATGAATACGGTCAGTCGCAGGATCATCCTCGGACGCTTCCATCTGGGCGGCGAGCAAAATCTGCTTGTCGCCCTTCATCACCTCTTCCAAGGCGCGCACGGACTTCTCGCGGCCCACGAAGAGCGGCGCAGCCATCTTCGGATAGACAACAATGTCGCGCAGCGGCAGCACGGGAAGAATGCGAGGTTCGGCCATCTCTGGGCTCCTAAAGCCGGCCTCCGGGAAGCGCCGGCGTCTAGCTATGCGCAAGCCGCATAGTTATTAACGCTCAAGGATTTGGCCTTGTTCGCCCTCACCTTCAAGGGCTCCGGGCAGGACTATCCCCGAGGGCCTATTTCACGGGCGCCAGCGCATATCTCAACGGGAGAAAGCGCCGTCGCCAGGTCTGCGGCGGCGCTCACGCCTTAACGATAAGAAGTCTTAACCCGCCGAGTCGCGGCGTTCAGAGTAAATCTGAAGCGGCTTAGCGCGGCCTTCGATCACATCGGCGGAAACGACGATCTCTTCAATGCCGCGCATGTTTGGCAGTTCAAACATGGTGTCGAGCAGAGACGCTTCGAGGATAGACCGCAATCCGCGTGCGCCTGTCTTACGCGCGATCGCCTTGCGGGCAATTGCGCGCAGCGCCTCTTCCGGGAAGGAAAGACGCACATTCTCCATGTCGAACAAGCGCTGATATTGTTTCACCAGAGCGTTCTTCGGTTCGGTAAGAATTTTAAGAAGCGCATCTTCATCGAGATCTTCGAGCGTCGCTAACACAGGCAGACGGCCGACAAATTCGGGGATGAGGCCGAACTTCAAAAGATCGTCAGGCTCGATCTCACGCAGCAGATCACCAGTACGGCGATCCTCTGATGCGCGCACTTCCGCTCCGAAACCGATAGAGCTGCCTTTTCCGCGCTGCTGAATGATCTTTTCAAGCCCAGCGAAGGCCCCGCCGCAAATGAACAGAATGTTCGTCGTATCGACTTGCAGGAATTCCTGCTGCGGATGTTTCCGTCCGCCTTGCGGCGGTACGCTCGCAACCGTTCCTTCCATGATTTTCAAAAGCGCTTGCTGCACGCCTTCGCCGGAAACGTCGCGCGTAATCGAAGGATTATCGCTCTTGCGGCTGATCTTATCGACTTCATCGATATATACGATGCCGCGCTGCGCGCGCTCGACATTGTAATCCGCGGCTTGAAGCAGCTTCAGAATAATATTCTCGACGTCCTCACCAACATACCCCGCCTCAGTGAGCGTTGTCGCATCCGCCATTGTAAACGGAACGTCGATGATCCTTGCCAGCGTTTGCGCGAGCAGGGTCTTGCCGCAGCCCGTTGGCCCGATCAGCAGAATGTTCGACTTCGCAAGCTCAACGTCTTGGTTCTTCGTCGCGTGATTGAGACGTTTGTAGTGGTTATGCACAGCGACAGAGAGGACGCGCTTCGCGTGCGCTTGCCCAATAACGTAATCGTCGAGAACGTCCTTGATCTCGCGCGGACTCGGAACGCCTTCTTTCGACTTCACGAGTGAGCTTTTGTGCTCCTCGCGAATGATATCCATGCAGAGCTCGACGCATTCGTCGCAAATAAACACCGTGGGGCCAGCGATAAGCTTTCTCACCTCGTGCTGGCTCTTCCCGCAGAAAGAGCAGTACAAGGTGTTTTTGGTTTCGCCGCCTGACGCGCCTTTGCTCATCAGCTTTCCTTAACGGGGCCTGGCGCCCGCATTACGGCAGGAATTGACCTGCCAGAAGCGGCACCTTGTCCCGTTATCCCTTTCAAAACAGTTCACCACCCTTGGGCGAATGGAACATAGCAACCCTCAGGCCGCAAGCGGTTCGGGCTGCTGGCGAATTTGTGGATAACCATCAAGCGACGGGGGCGAGGCCGCCTTCGGCCAGTTCGCGCCGCTCATAGACCCGATCCACAAGACCAAAAGCCTTGGCTTCTTCGGCGGTCATGAAATGGTCGCGGTCGAGCGTCTTTTCCACCCGTTCGTACGGCTGACCAGTGTGCTTGACGTAAATCTCGTTTAGCCGGCGCTTCGTTGCGATAATGTCTTCGGCGTGCCGCTCGATATCCGAGGCTTGCCCGCGAAACCCACCCGATGGCTGGTGAACCATAACGCGAGCGTTGGGAAGACAGATGCGAAGGCCCGGAGCGCCCGCTGCAAGCAACAAAGACCCCATCGACGCGGCCTGGCCGATACAGACCGTAGAAACAGGGCTGCGGATGTATTGCATGGTGTCGTAGATCGCCAGACCAGAGGTGACGATTCCACCTGGGCTATTGATATACATAGAAATTTCGCGCTTCGGGTTTTCCGACTCCAAGAACAGAAGCTGGCTCGTCACCAAGCTCGCCAATCCGTCTTCGATCGGACCGGTCACAAAAATGATCCGCTCCTTCAGAAGCCGCGAAAAAATATCGAACGCGCGCTCCCCACGGCTCGTCTGCTCGATCACCATCGGGACGAGGTTCATGTAGGTTTGATGCGCGTTGGACATAGCCGCCTTTCAGGAATCGCGGACCAGCCGCGGACCCTCATATTTGCCTTTGCAGGCCCGCCTGCAAGTCCTATGCGGCTGCCAAACAGCCGCCTGGGCCGTGGCTAGACTTTTAGGCCTTCGTCTTCCTTGAAGAGCTCGTCGCGGCTGACCGTTTCATTGGCCACGTTGACCAGTTCCAGAACGAAATCCACAACCTTCTCTTCATAGAGCGGCGCCCGAATCTGCGCCATCAGCTGCGGGTTTTTTGTATAAAGTTCGAAGACTCGCTGCTCTTGACCAGGAAAATTGCGCGCCTGCTCGGCGACGGCACGCGCAACCTCCTGCTCTGGAACCTCAACCTTATTGCGCCCGCCAATTTCTGCGAGAAGAAGCCCGAGACGCACGCGGCGCTCGGCGATCTTACGATACTCAGTGCGAAGTTGGTCCTCGCTTTTGCCTTTGTCCTCCGCGTCCAGGCGGTCCGCAGCCTGGTCGGCCTCGATCTGCCGCCAAATTTGATTGAATTCCGCTTCCACCATGCCCGGCGGGAGCTGAAATTCATGAGCGGCGTCAAGCTTGTCGAAAAGCGCGCGTTTTGCCTTGGCGCGAGACTGCGCCTTATGATCGGCCTCAATCCGATCCTTGAGCGCTGTTCGTAGCGCGCCGATATCGTCAAAGCCGAGACGCTTTGCGAACTCATCATTTGCTACTGACGCTTGGGGCGCGCGAACCTCCTTAACCTTTGTCTCGAAAGCAGCCGCCTTACCTGCCAAGCTTTCTACCGGATAAGTATCCGGGAAGGTTACGTTGAGAACCCGCTCTTCTCCGGCCTTCGCGCCAATGAGCGCTTCCTCAAAGCCCGGGATGAACTGCTTGGCGCCGATACGCACTGTCGCGTCTTCTGCAGAGCCGCCGTCGAACGCCTCTCCATCGATCTTACCGATAAAGTCGACTGTTACGGAATCGCCGTCCTCAGCAGCGCCTTCTTTTGTTTCATAAGTCTGATTGGCCTTTAGAAGGCCATCGAGCGCTTCTTCAACTTGCTCATCGGACACGTCTGCGACAGGGCGTGCGATTGAGATTTTCGACAAATCCGTCGGTTCGATCTCGGGCATAATCTCTACCTTGAGATCAAACGCCAAATCCGCCTGCCCCGCCTGCACTTGCGCAATGTCGCTCTTCAGATCGAGCTGAGGCTCCGCTGCCGGCCGCACCTTCGCCTGTTCGAGAGATTCTTGCGTCGATTTCTGAACCGCTTCGTTGATAAGGTCCTGCATGATCCCAGGGCCGTAGACCTTGCGGATGTGGCTCGCAGGTACTTTGCCCGGCCGAAAGCCGTTAATGCGGACGCGCGGGCGAACTTCCTCAATTTTGGCGGCCAATTGCGCCTCGAGATCCGCCTTAGGCACCACCACGCTAAACGTGCGGGAAAGCCCCTCGGAATG
>JBEVOS010000010.1:0-4781 GCA_040507435.1 Caulobacterales bacterium
TACGCGCTGGCGCGCTTGGCCTCGTACGTGACCCCAACACTGGCGCGGCGGTTGAACAGACAGACGCAAACCGCAACTGGCAGCCCATACAAATCGCCGGAAAAACAGGGACAGCGCAGGTCCGTGCGATTACAGACGCGACACGTGGACGTCACTTCTCGAACTTTGAATGGCGCTTCCGCGACAACGCGTTGTTCTGCTGTTTCGGCCCTTGGCACGAACCTAGATACGCATGTGCGGTTATTGTGGAGCATGGCGGCGGCGGTTCCGCGGTTGCCGGCCCCATCGCACGCGAGGTCATGCGCGCAACCTTCCTGCGTGATCCTTCAAGACGGCCTGCGGCGCAGCTAGCGACACTCGAACCAGATACGGGCGGCACGCCAGCATGACGACCGCTTTCTCATTTTTAAATCGCAACCCGCATTCGATCCCGGAAAAGCTCGCGCGGCTCAATTGGGGCATCATCACCGTTCTGTGTGCGCTCGCCTTCATTGGCGTTATCATGCACTTCTCGGTGTCTGCTGGTTCTTGGTCCGGCATGCCGCTGACGCACGGCCTCCGCTTCGCGGTCATGCTGGTTATTCTGATCGTCCTCGCGCTCATCGATATCCGCGTCTATCTCGCTATCGCCTACCCGCTTTACGGCGTCGCGATGCTGCTGTTGCTCGCCGTCGAAATTGCCGGCGAAACACGCATGGGCGCCACGCGTTGGCTGTCGATAGGCCCAATGTCGATCCAGCCTTCGGAATTCATGAAGATCGCAATCGTGCTGGCGTTGGCGCGTTATTATCACCAATTGGACCCTCGTCGGGCAGGCTCCTTCATTTGGATGTTGCCGCCCCTGGCGATGATCGCTGCGCCCGTAGGCCTCATCATGCACCAACCGGATTTGGGCACCGCGATGCTTATCTTGCTGGCTGGTCTTTCGGTCATGTTTCTGGCTGGTCTTCGATGGCGATATATCGCGCCTGCTCTCATTGCAGGCGTTATCGGCGCGTTCTTCGCCTACACCTATGTCCTGCACGACTATCAACGCTCTCGCGTCGATGTGTTCCTCGGACTTGAAGACGATCCGCTCGGCGAAGGCTATCACGTCCTTCAATCGACCATCGCAATTGGCTCCTCGGGCCTCACCGGACGTGGCTATTTACAAGGATCGCAGTCACAGCTCGATTTTTTGCCTGAGAAGCACACCGACTTTATCTTCACGATGATCGTCGAAGAATTCGGGCTGCTCGGCGGCTTCGTGGTCTTGTTTCTATACGGCCTGCTTATGGGCTTGGCGGTTGCAGTCGCGATGCGCGCGCGCTCGCTATTCGGAAAACTTGCGGCTTCGGGCATGGCGGCGACGCTTGCATGCTACGTGCTCATCAACACGGCGATGGTGATCGGGCTGGTGCCGGTCGTGGGCATTCCGCTGCCCCTGATCTCATTCGGCGGAACCGCAATGGTGACGCTCATGATCGGATTTGGCATTGTCCTATCCGCCGACCTGCACCGCGACCAAACCGGCGCACGCGGCATTTTGTGGTAGCGTCTGGAGGGAGAAATGGCGGCGTCCGGCGTTCCTCACCTTTCCATGAAGCGCGCGGCCAGCGATCCACATGAGTTCGCCAGCGCAATGGGTGAGAGCTACGCGCGTTACGGCTTCGCAATCGTCGCTGATCATGGTCTCAATCAAGCGTTGGTGGAGCGCGCGCTTCAGGCCGCAAAAGCATTCTTTGCGTTGCCCGAGGATGTAAAACATCGTTATCGCATTCTCGGCGGCGGCGGCCAGCGCGGGTATACGCCCTTTGGAATCGAAGCCGCGAAAGGGGCGAAGCTCGTCGATCTCAAGGAGTTTTGGCACGTCGGGCGCACGCTTCCGGCTGGACATCCTTATGCAGCAGAAATGCCCGAAAATATCTGGCCAACGGAAATCGAAAACTTTGAACAAGATATCTATGGCCTCTACGAAGCGCTCGACGCATTGGGGCTTCGCCTGCTCGCTTCAATCGCGCGTTTCCTCAACCTTCCCCCAAACTTTTTTGACGCGACTGTTAAAGACGGAAACTCAGTCCTACGGCTGCTGCACTATCCGCCTACGCCGCCCAACTCGGCCGGCGTGCGCGCCGAAGCGCATGAAGACATCAACGTGATCACGCTGCTGCTCGGCGCCGAGGAAGCTGGGCTGCAACTGCTCGACCGGAACGGCCAATGGCTTGATATTAATCCGCCTGAAGGCGCGCTTGTCGTGAATATTGGAGATATGCTGCAGCGCCTCACGAATAACCGCCTGCCATCGACAAGCCATCGCGTCGTAAATCCAGCGCCCGACCGCGCGCACCTTCCACGCTACTCAATTCCTTTCTTCCTGCACTTCGCGCCGGATTATCTGATTAAAACACTTCCAGGCTGCGTCTCGGCAAATGAGCCAAATCGCTATCCGGCGCCGATTACGGCGCAGGATTATTTGCAGGAGCGATTGCGAGAAATCCGGCTCGCTTAGTCCGGAACGATCTTGAGCAGCCCCATCGCAAATGCCGCGAAAACAATGAGCCATATGACAGCGGCGATGCCGGCGGCTAAAGCCGCCTTCATCCAAAGCTTTGGCGCATGCGGCGCGGCGCGCTCTACGCCGGGCGACGTCTCGACGCCGGCTTCGTCATGGTTACGTACGCCAAGCGGCAGAACCGCCAAGAACACGATCCACCAGATGACGATGTAAAATCCGAAGCCGACGATGCTCACGTTAGACCTTAATGATCCTTCGGCGTTTCCATGAGTTCGATAAGCACGCCGTTGGAATTCTTTGGGTGCACAAAGACGACCAGCGTTCCATGCGCGCCAATACGAGGCTCATTGAGCACCGTAGCGCCCTTGGCCTTCATCGCAGCGCTAGCCTCATGAATATCCTTCACCTCGAAACACACATGATGCTGACCGCCGTTCGGGTTCCGCTCAAGAAATTTGGTGATCGGCGAGCTATCGCCCAGGGGTTCGATCAGTTCGATCTGAGCATTCGGTAGATTGACGAACGCGAAACGCACGCCCTGCGCAGGCAGCTCGCCCGTAGCCGTAATCGCGCTTTCCGGCACGCCATAAAGATCGCGATACGTCGCCTTGGCTGCGTCGATCGACGGAACGGCGACGCCTATATGGTTGAGTGGGCCAATCATGGTTCACCTCTTACAATTCGTCATTTCCTCGGGCGAAGGCGCACGGGATGCAAGCCCCGAAAGGTCGCATCGAACGCTGCGCTAGACCCGTAAAACAGATACCTCGACAAACGGCCGCTTTCCCCAAAGCTTCTCGGCTGCCTTGCGAACGCCGCGCTGGATCGCCCCTTCGCAGGCCTCGTCATCGCTGCGATCCGCGTGTTTAAGGCGTCCGAAGACAGCCTCCGCCACGCTTTCAAGCTCGCCAATCGCGATATCCAGATCCTCCTCGCTCCGCATGGATAGCCCACGCAGGCGAACGTCTGGTCCAGATACAATCTGATGCTTTTGTTCGCTGACGGCGAGCGCGACCGATATGACGCCCTCTGCGCCGATACGCAGCCGCTCCCGGATCGCGTCATCCTCCGCGTCGATGAGCGTCACGCCATCGACGTAGAGACGTCCCGACGGCACCTCATCCACGACAACCGCAGCTCCTGGCGCTAAGCGAATGATATCGCCATTCCGCGGCGCGATCGCCTCGGGCGTCTGTACCTCAAGCGCGAGGCGCACATGCTCCAGAATGTGGCGGCGCTCCCCATGCACAGGCACCGCAATCCGTGGACGCGCCCACCGATACATATCTTTCAATTCGTCACGGCATGGATGCCCGCTGACGTGAACCTGCGCTTCGCGATCTGTAATCACTTCGACGCCACGCTCGGCAAAGCTGTTGTAGAGCGCGTAAATGGCTGTCTCGTTTCCCGGAATAACACGCGACGAAAAAATCACCGTATCGCCCTCTCCGAGCACGACGTGCCGATGATCTCCCTGCGCGATCCGCGCGAGGGCCGCACGCGCCTCGCCCTGACTTCCGGTACAAAGATAAAGGACATTTTCCGGCGGCAAATAGCCGGCTTCCTCTTCGCCGAGAAACTCAGGAAAACCCTGCAAAAACCCGACGGCTTTCGCTGCATTCGTGATCTTGTGCATTGAGCGGCCGACAAGACAGACAGATCGTCCGCACTCATGCGCCGCACGAATGGTGGTTTCTAGCCGCGCAACATTTGATGCGAACGCCGTAACAGCGACCTTGCCGCTGCATTTCTTTAGCACATCGACGAGATGATCCCGCACTTCTGCTTCAGACCCGCTGCGGCCTTCCACAAAAACGTTCGTGCTGTCGCACACCATGGCCAGAACGCCTTCGTCGGCGAGTTCCTTCAGGCGCGCTGTATCCGTCACCTCGCCGATCAAAGGATCATCGTCGATTTTCCAATCGCCCGTATGCCAAATCATGCCGAGGGGCGTGCGGATCGCGAGGCCGTTCGGCTCTGGAATGGAATGAGTAAGAGTCACATACTCAATGTCGAACGGCCCAAGCGTGAAACGATGTTTGAGCGGCGCCTCCGTAATCTTCACGCGATCTAGAAGGCCGCGCTCGCGGAGTTTTTCACGCACAAGAATTGCGGTGAAGGGCGTGGCCCAAACCGGCGCCTTCAAGCGCGGCCATAGCCATCCCAAAGCGCCGATGTGATCTTCATGCGCATGTGTGAGAATGATGCCAAGAATATTCTCCCGCTCATTTTCAAGAAATGTAGGATCAGGAACGATCACATCGACGCCAGGCACATGCTCTTCGCC
>JBEVOS010000011.1:0-4948 GCA_040507435.1 Caulobacterales bacterium
CGAAGCGCGGGATTTGATAATCTGGGCGCAGCCAGCGCACGAAGCCCGCCGCTTCTTCTTTCGCGCGCTCGGCATTGAGCGCGACGAGGCGCTCTAGAATGTGCTCATCGCTGAGATCGGCGGGCCAGCCATAAGCTTCAGCGGTCGCCGCATCGATCTGATCGTGCAAATCCTTTAGCACGAGCACGAGGCCGCGCGTTTTCACCTCGTCTTCGGGGGGCGTGAGCGGCGCGTTCGCGCGTACTTTTTCAAGCACGTTGTAGAGCCCGGTGAGCGTGAGTTCGGGGTGATCGGCGTGCACGCGCTTGCGCGTGGCGTCGAGCTCTTCCCCGAGCGCGCGGAGTTTTGCCTTGAGCGGCTCTGCCGGATCGGGGAAGGGGAAGGGATCGAACGTGCGCGATTTGGAATAGCGCGGGTCATTGCCATAACCGAGCCAGCCGCCAGCCATGGGCGCCCATGTGGTGTGGATTCGGCTGGAGAGAATCGCCAAGGTGTAGGGGTCGTCGCTGGCGATGACGACGAGCATATTGTCTGGAATGATCTGCCGATCCTGAAACTGAAACACTCTGTGCTTTGTCGTTTCAATCGTGACGATGTAGCGGTTCACGCTTTCGAGCGCCGGCCGTAGATCGCGGCGCGGCTCGCCGAATACCCACCAATTGGATTTGTAGGAGTCTCGATTGTTCAAATCGCGCTCGGGTTTTACGCGCGCCAAAACGTGCTGATACACTTCCGGATAAAGCTGCCGGACGTGATCGGCGCTCAAGCCAAACAGATCAATCACCATCACATCACGCGATCGCGCCGCTAAATCCCGGCCATTGCGATAGGGCCGAATATATTGCTCCAGCCCGGGGCGGCTGCCGAGCCCGAGCAGTTGCGCCTCTTGCGGCGTTACGATGAAGCCTGCGCCGTGTAGCTTTACGCCTGGCGAACACAAGCCTTCGCCGGCCATAAGTGCGGTGGCCTTGGTGACATCGACTCCGATTGTGAGATTCGCATTGATGCGGCCGAGCGATGTTTTCAGCTCGATCACGGGTTCGTCGGTATCGAGGCCGTGTTCTGCGGTGGTTTCCATCAAGCGGCCAATTGCGGGCTGCATTTGCGCGACCGTAATAGCGATGCGCACCGCGGCGCTATCGCGCGTCGCTTTCGTCCAAGGATGATCCGGAACCGCGAAGATCAACGACAACGCATCCTTGCCACTGAGGTGACGTTCCATCACGCGGCGCTGAAAGACTTGGCTAATCGAATTGGTGGTGACGAGGCCGAAGCGGCGAAGAATGGATGTTTCGCGTCGAAGATAATCGGCGGCGCGATCCCACCAATACATTACATAATCGGCGCTCTCATTCATGCGCGGATGCGCGGCCCACAATGTTTCCGCGTAGCCGGGTTCTTTGCGTGAGCGAATATCCTTGCCGCCGATAAACGGCGGGTTGCCGACGATGAACTCCGCTTCCGGCCAGACGGGGCGTCGCGCATTCGGATAGGTTTCGACGCGCTTACCATCGCGCTCGGCGATCTGCGGAATGGGATAGCCATCCCATGTCAGCACCGCGTCATAGCCTTCGCGCTTGCCGAAATTGATATTCTCGAATGCGCGTAGAATCGGCTCTTCGGGGTGGCCGGTCGTATTGCGATAATGCCATTGCAGATAGCCGATCCAAACCACGAGTTCCGCGATCGCGGCGGCACGCGGATTGAGTTCGAGGCCAAGGAACTGATGCGGATCGACCATGCCCGTTGAAAGCCGTAATTGCTTATCGCCGAGTTTTTCCAGGGTTTCGAGCGCTTCGCCTTCGAGCTGCTTCATCAATTCAAGCGCGACATAGAGAAAGTTTCCGGTGCCGCAGGCCGGATCGAGCACGCGGGTGGCGGTGAGGTGATTGAGAAAGCCGCGAATGATCTCGATGGCGTCGTGATCCTTGCCTTCTTCCTTGGCTGCTTCCGCTTTGGTGAGGGCGGCTTCCCAATCGGCGCGCAACGGCTCCATTACCGTGACCTCAACAAGCCTTTGCACGTACGCGCGCGGCGTATAATGCGCGCCCAGGCGTTGGCGCTCTGCGGGATCGAGCGCTTGTTCCAACAGCGTGCCGAAGATGGCGGGATCGACCTCGCGCCAATCTGCCTTCGCGGCCAAGAGAAGCGTACCGATCTCTTCGCGCTTCAATTCAAACACCGTGGTGTTTTTGAACAGGCCGCCATTAAAGTGCCGCACCCGCGCTTCGATGACGTGGCTGAACTCGGCGCCTTTTTCCATCTCCGACCAAAGCTGCTTCAGTCTGACCGCAAACGTCTCCGGCCGCTCAACGCATTTGGTGAGGAGATCGCGGAAACTTTCTTTCGGCAGGAGCCCTGTATCCTCCGCGAACATCGTGAACAAGCAACGCATCAGAAAATGCGCGACATCCTCTGGATTGGCGCCGCGCTGCTCGACAGCCTTGCTGACCTCCGCCAAATGGCCGGCGATCTCGCGCGTGACGCGCACGGCGTTCTTCGTGGGATCTAGGCTATGCGGATTGGTCCATATCGCTTTGAGAAGGTCGCGCTGTTTCGCGTCGTCCAAATCTTCCAGAAAGATGCGATAGCCGTTGCGATCGGGAAATTGCGTGTAGGCGCGGCCGGTGCCGGTGAAGTCGGCGTAAAGCTCAAAGCAATGTCCGACATCGCAGACGATGATGAAGGGCGGCGCGGCATGGTCCGTATCCAGCAGGAAGACATAGCCTTCGGCCTGCTTGCGCGCATTGCGCATCATCACGTCCCAGCCGCGCACGGCGGTGCGTGAGCCGCGCGGCGTTTCTTCGCTGAACAGCAGGGCCTGGCCGGGAAGCGCGTTTTTCGCATTGGGCAAGCGTGATTGCTTCGCCTCAAGGATGAAGGCGTCGCGTTTGTAAAGGTCGATGCGCTTGGGCTGCGTAGTTTCCGCGCTCTCACGCGGGCGCACGGGGCGCTCGAACGCGTAATCGCGGCCGCGCTCGCCGCCGGAGGTGTCGGGATGCGCGACGCCGAGCAGGTCGCATAGCTCGATCAGGAACATCGAATAATTAGCGCGCTCGGCGCCGCCTTCGCCGGCGCTCCAGCGCGAAATGAATGCGTCCGGCGTCACGTTCTAATAATCCCCAGGCGCAAATCCTAAGCGAGCGCTCGCGGAAAGGCGAGTGCCAAGTGGCATCCCAGGCTATAGCGTTCGGCAATTAAGTAAGTGGTGTCTGCTTTAGACACTTTATCGCGAGAGGTGGGAATATTGCGTCGGCGCGACCTTATCCCTTAAACCTTGAGAGTTATCCGCGAGCGTCACCGGATTACCTGCGGTTCTTGAGAGAAGCGAGCTAAGGCGATGTTGGCCCGTAAATGATCTCTAGCAGCCCGTGTTGCGCCTGAAGAGATTTATGGTCCTGATCGCGCTTCTCTAGGAGGTAACGTCATCATGTTCGGCCGGACCGCGCTAACGGCTTTTCAGAAGCGACGCTGCTTTGATCGAATTGGCGGCCCTCGTCGCCAGTGCCGAATCATTGTTGCGAGTGTGCTAAGATGATCCTGTCTTTCGCGAACGCGTTGGGCAGCAAGGTGCTGCGCTAAACGCTTCCGTAGACGCAATAGAAGAAGCGCCATCGCATTTTCGCGTGCGATTCTGATGAAGACTTCGCGCGTGATTGGGAGGACGATCGCCCCATCGTCGATTTGCGGCAGCAAACACCACAAACGCCGGTGCACAACCCTGGCCGCATCATCCTGCGATGCTCCAAAGTCAAAGAACACAGGTGCGGAGCATCCAAGCCAGCACTTTGGAAACAGCTCATGCGAGAAGGGGTGTGCGTATACGCTTTTGCCTACAGGGTGAAGGTCGATTGCGCCTTTTATGAATCGAGGCAGATCACGCTGCAATCGCGTGCCATCGACCACCCAGATGATATTGCGATAGAAGCGTTCGCGAGCCGCGCGCTCCTCCGCGCATAGATACGAATGCTGCAATTCGATCACCACGCCCATCGGGCGTGCGCACATCAGCTATATGCTTTTCTCCGTTTGCGTCGTGCAAAATGATTTCGTGCCAGGCTTCAGGAAACCCGAGTTTCCATGTCCGATGCCATTGTGTTTCCCGCTCCCACCATTGGTCGCACATGCGCTCGCCGAGATGCGACCAATGGTGCACGCGTTGCGTGCCGCATTTTGCGATCACAGTTTTGGCCAGACGGGGCAGGTACCGCGCAGCCCAAATTTTGGCGCTGAGCGAACATGATCAATGTCAGCCCAAAGCACAGCTCACTCCAATGAGACCCACGCGCGCAAACGCGCGCATTTATTGATCGGAAGTCGCAAGGGGTAGCTCACGCTCGGCCTAGGGCCGGGGCTATTCTCTTTATCTTCGACGTATCCCGCCGGTTATTTGACGGTGGTCCGCGCTTCTTAATGGCGCGCTCGAACTAATACCTAACGAGCGTCTTTCGTCAAGATTTTGCGCGCTAATGTCTGTTGTTGGAGGGCGAAGGCCTAACTTCTGTTGTTGGGAGTTAGTGGGCGCTATCGGGTAGAGCTTCGATCCAAGGCGCGAATATTTCTGGCGACGGCGACATTAACGCCCTATCGGGCGCGCCACGGTGAAAATAGCTGGCGACCTCAAGTTCGTTCTGACGTGCGCTGTCGTTGAAGTCTGTAAGCTCTGCGAGTTGAATGCCATCACTTGTTACACAGACGCCGACAATGCCCCATGTCACAGACAAGTCGACTCGACGCCAATTGCAGGTTTCACCAGAAATACGCATTGGCTCATGATCCATAGGCGCTGAGCCGCCGGCTAGTGGATGCGGATAGGGCTGCTGAGGGACTAAGTCGATTGAGAGGGCCTCGGGGCGACTATTTTGTACATCGTAGTGGAGACGGAAATTGATGCCGCGCAGAGATATGTTTCCGTTCGCTCTGGATTCGTATCTCGTGTCGCCGTGGA
>JBEVOS010000097.1:0-5690 GCA_040507435.1 Caulobacterales bacterium
AGAGCGCTCGCGCACGATGTTGCTGTTCCTCAAGCATCCGAAAGAAACAGCTATGATCGCTGGCCTGACGGCTGCCGGTTCGCTGAGTTTCTACGCCTACACGACCTATATTCAAAAATTCCTCGTCAACACGTCCGGCTTCACAAAAACGCAAGCGACCGAAATTAACGCGGGCGCATTGCTGATCTTCATGTGTATTCAGCCATTGGCCGGCTGGCTTTCCGACCGCATTGGTCGAAAAAAGGTGCTCGCGGGCTCATTCGGCTTGGCGGCGGTGATGGCTTATCCGCTTTTTTCGACACTGGGCGCGACAACGAATGAAGGTGCGGCGTTCGGGCTTGTTCTTCTCGGTCTTGTCGTCATTTCTGGTTACACCGCGATCAGCGCGGTCATCAAAGCAGAGCTGTTCCCGGCGCATATCCGCGCGCTCGGAGTCGCTTTGCCTTACGCGGTCGCGAATGCAGCGTTCGGCGGAACAGCTGAATACGTAGCGCTTTGGTTCAAGGCGCAAGGGGATGAAAGCCGATTTTATATATATCTATCGCTGATGGCGGCCATAGCGTGCGTCATCGCTTTGTTCATGCGTGACACGCAGCGCGACAGCCTCATCCACGAAGACTGAAATGGCTCGGGAAACGGCGTCTCCCGAGCACTTTCAATGCTAGAAGCGCGCGCGCAAGGTGGCGCCGATTGTGCGCGGTTCGTTCGGATAGGCGTTGTAATTGCTGCCTGCGCCCGTTGGGTCGACGGAGCTTGGCAACGTGCGCTCCGGCGCGCCGAATGCGTCTACAAAATAGAACTCATCGGTGAGGTTGCGCACGAAGATGTCGAACGCCCAACGGCCACTTTCCGCGCCGATGCCCAGGCGTGCATTGAAGATCGCGAAAGATTCATTGTCCGTGATCGGATTGCGGCCAATCGACATCACTGGATAGTCTGACATCCAGCGGCCATCGAGATAGGCGTTAATAGCGAGTCCGGCGCCGATAGGCTGCGAGTAACCGATATTGCCGGTGACGGTCCATTCCGGAATCTGATCCATCCGCGTGCCTTCACGCAGCGTGTCCCCGCCGAGTTGCGTCGTCGCATTGTAATAGGCGTCGGTGTACATGACGCTGCCGCCGAGCGTGAGGCGGTCCGTCGGGCGCGCCGCTAGCTCGATCTCAACGCCTTGCGTAACGACTTCTGCGATATTCCGGGTGAAGAAGTTGAAGCCGGAAAATGCGTTCAGCTGATAATCGTGGATTTGCTCATAGAACACGGCAGTGTTCAGCGTCGTCGAACCGCCAAACAACGTCGACTTGAGGCCCACTTCGAACGCGTCTGTAAACTCTGGCGAGAACTCAAGCGCACTGATGCGGACTGGCGTTGGGTCATAAGCGGATTGGTTCGTCGGGCCGAAGAACGCAGAACGGTCCACATTGTAGCCGCCCGCCTTATAGCCGCGCGAATAGCCGCCATAGAGCAGATTGTCATCGTTGAGATGGAAGGAGAGAGAGGTTGTGCCGCTCCACTCATTCTCTTCGCGATCCGCCGCGTATGTGCCGTTAGCAAGCGTGTTTGTCACGGCGTTGCATGCGAGCGCGAACAGCACGGGCGCTGCAGAATTGGCTGCCGCAATTGTCGCCGCAATATTTTGGCCAGTAAAAGGTCCAGCGGTGAAGACGTTATTCTGCAATTGCGCACATGCCGCGTTTTGCGAAAGCAAATTGGCGCTCAGATCCTTGGTCTCATGGTTGAAGCGGAGGCCGATTGTCCATGTCATCGCATCGGTGAGTTCAATTTCATTGTGCGTGAAGAGCGCAAGGCTACGCGTATCGACATTCCAATTGTCGGCGACTTGCCCGTCTCCGGCTTGGATGTCCGTGAGGCAATATCCGCCCGCCCCAATGAACGATCCGCCGGGGCCCTGCGTCAAACAATTCGCGCCGTTCGCGCCAGGGGTTGTCGTTGTGTAGAGGTCGTAGACGCCGCCTGTTAGGAAGAACGTCGCCGCATTCGTGAAGTTGAGCGCATCGCGGCCAAAGCGGATACGATCCGTCGTGTCGAGTTGCTCATCCGCGTAAAATCCGCCGACAAGCCAATTCAAGCGTCCGGCTTCGCCTTGCAGACGCAGCTCTTGCGAGAAATTCTTGAACTCGATCTCAAGGCCCGCGCGATATGCGCGATCGATGGAGGAGAAATCGACATCTTGTTTCCGGTCTGACTGCCAGTCGCGATAGGCAGTAATGGATGTGAGGTTCGCGAAACCCAAATCCCAAGTCAGCTCGCCTGATATGCCGAGCTCATCGGTTTGTTCGCTATAGCTGCGGCCCGGCGTCACCGTCATCTGCCGCGCTTCGAGGTCAGGCGGCAAAATCGCCCCAGGGAAATAAGAACTGGCGAGCGCGCCGATAATTGTGCCGCGCTGCAAAGTCACCGCGCCGCAGCAGGCTTCGTCCGTCGAGCCGCCGTCAAGGATAACGCGCAAGCTCGCATTGTCCGAGATATCCCATCGCACCTGTCCGCGCGCGGACCAGCGGTCTGTGGAATTGATGTCATTCCCCGAAACGACATCCGTTATGTAGCCATCTTGTTGGCGAACGGAGGCGTCAAAACGCAATGCGAGATTGTCGGTCACGCCGCCCGTGAGCCCAAATTTGGTATTCAACGCAGAGCGCTCGCCCGCGCCAACTTCGCCCCACACGCCGAAATCTTGTTGCGGCCCCGCAGTGACGACACTGATCGCACCCGCAGATGTGTTCTTGCCGTACAGCGTGCCTTGTGGCCCGCGTAGAACTTCAACGCGCGTCACTTCCGGAAAATCGGAAAGCGCAGAGCCGGGCCGTGCGCGATAAACGCCATCGATGAAAAACCCGACGGCTGATTCAAACCCTGGATTATCGGAGCCGGTGCCAATCCCGCGGATGTAAGCGATCGTGCCTGATGTCGTTGATTGCCCTGCGCCGATGCGCAACGAGGGCGCAACTGTATTGAGGTCGGCGATGCTGCGCACGCCCGCGTTCTGAAGCTCTTCTCCGCTCAACGCGGTCACAGCAACTGGCACGTCCTGCAGCGCCGCGCTGCGCCCAGTCGCGGTTACTATGATCTCATCGGACGTCGCTTCCTGCGCCGAAGCCTGTGAGCCCCAGCCCACAATTGCGCCCGTCGCGCAGGAGAGCGAGAGCAGTAACCGTGATACTTTCATAAAGACCTCCCCAACGACGGCTCTTCGGCCGCCTTTCTTTGTTTTGCCGCCTCGCATTACGGCCTGCGCGTCAATCCAAACGCAATTTGCGCTACGCTTCGACGTCGTTGCGCAATTTTTTCTAACGGTGTGGCGAGTGCGACAAACCGTCAAGTAATTGGCCGCAACGAAATGCAGATTTTGACGTCACTCGCGTCACTATTTTTTGAAATGTCGTGCAAGCGCATCGCGCGTCGCGAACGGCTCGCAGCTTGACGGCGCAAGCGGCTTCCTCGATGCCCTGAACGAATGGAAAACGCGTTCGATATTGCGATCATCGGCGGCGGCATCAACGGCGCCGGTATAGCGCGCGATGCAGCGGGGCGTGGGCTTAAAGTCGTATTGTTCGAACAAAGCGATTTAGCAGGCGCAACATCGTCTGCATCGACGAAACTTATTCACGGGGGGCTGCGCTATCTTGAGCACTACGGCTTCCGCCTTGTGCGTGAGGCGCTAGCGGAGCGCGAAATTCTTGCGCGTATTGCGCCGCACAATATTTGGCCTCTGCGTTTTATCCTGCCCCATCACAAAGGCCTTCGCCCACGCTGGCTGTTGAGCCTCGGCTTGGTGATCTACGACATGCTCGGCAACAAGAGCTTTGCACGCGCGCAAGCAATCAATGTAGCGGAGGATAGAGACGCTTCCGCTCTGCGCCCAGAGTTCCGCAAAGCGTTCACATATGCGGATTGTTGGACGGATGATGCCCGCCTCGTCGTTTTAAACGCGCGCGACGCATTTGAGCGCGGCGCCGATATCCGCGTGCGCACGCAAGTAACGTCCGTTATACGTGAAGAAAAATGTTGGCGCTTAGAGGCAGTTACGGAAGAGGGTGCGCGCCAAGAAGTGCGCGCCAAGGCAATTGTAAACGCTGCTGGTCCTTGGGTGAGCGATATTGTTTCTCGCGCGGGCGTTGCCGAAAAATCAAAAGCACGCATCGTCAAAGGAAGCCATATCGTCGTTCCAAAGATTTTTGATGGCGAAAGCGCATTCATCTTACAGCAAGGCGATGGACGCATCGTTTTCTGCATTCCATACGAGCGTGATTTCACGCTGATCGGCACGACAGACGAGGAATTTGAGGGCGATCCGAAAGGCGTGCGTATCAGCGAATCCGAGATTGCTTACCTTTGCGCCGCAGCAAGCGAGTATTTCAGAAAACAGGTGGTGCCGAAGGATGTCACCTGGAGCTATGCAGGCGTCCGCGCCTTATTCGATGACCGTTCTTCAAAAGCGCAAGAGGTTACACGGGACTATGTTCTCGCGCTCGATGCGAACGGTCCGCCCATCCTATCGATTTACGGCGGCAAACTCACCACCTACCGCCGCCTAGCAGAAGGCGTGTTGACGTCATTTTCGGAATATTTTCCCCGCGCCCCCCGCTGGACCGATCAGGCGCCGTTGCCGGGAGGAGAATTCAAACGCGAGGAATTCGATGCCGTCGTTCAACGCCTGCGCAATGCGCACGATTTTCTTACGCACCATCACGCTGTCCGCCTTGTGCACGCTTACGGTATGCGAGCGTTTGGAATTTTCACCGGGGCGGACGATCTTGGCGAAACTTTCGGGGGGGATTTAACGGCGCGCGAGGTCGATTATCTCGTCGCCAATGAATGGGCCCAGACGGTGGAGGATGTCCTCTGGCGCCGTACGAAGATCGGTTTGCGCGCTGGCGGCGGGGATGTCGCGCGCTTGGAGGTTTATCTCGCGAAAAGGCGTTAATCCTCCCAATCGAGAGTTCGCTGCACGGCCTTTTTCCACTTTGCGTAAGTTGTCTCGCGCTCAGCCGCAGCCATGGCTGGGCGCCAGGAGTTCGCCGCTTTCCAATTGGCTTTAAGGCTCGCAATATCCGGCCAGAATCCAACCGCGAGTCCGGCAGCGTAAGCAGCGCCGAGACATGTAGTCTCCGCGATCGCTGCACGCACCACAGGCGCATCGAGAAAATCGGCTTGAATCTGCATCAACAGCGCATTGGCCGTCATGCCGCCATCGACTTTCAGCGAGGTAAGCGCCACGCCGGAATCGGCCGCCATTGCGTCTGCTATTTCACGCGTTTGCCATGCAACGGACTCAAGCACGGCGCGCGCGATGTGCGCCTTCGTGACATAGCTGGTGAGGCCAACAATAACGCCGCGCGCATCGCTACGCCAATAAGGTGCGAACAAGCCGGAAAATGCTGGGACAAAGTAGGCGCCGCCATTGTCATCGACGCTGCGCGCCAAAGTTTCTATCTCTGCCGCACTCGAGATGAGTCCGAGATTGTCGCGAAACCATTGCACCAGTGAGCCAGTCACCGCGACAGAACCTTCAAGCGCATAGATGGGTTTCGCGTCGCCGATCTTGTAGGCAAGCGTCGTCAACAATCCGTTTTTGGATTGCACCGGACTTTCGCCCGTATTCGCGAGTAAAAAATTTCCGGTTCCATAAGTGCATTTCGCATCGCCAATATCAAAACATGTTTGGCCGA
>JBEVOS010000105.1:0-8614 GCA_040507435.1 Caulobacterales bacterium
AATGTAATATTATAACATCTATGCTGGTGAGACGCGCCTCGATCGATCCTGCGCAAAAAGCACGGATGCGGACCTTCGCGGTCTGGCTCGCTGCGCTCGCGCTGTTTCTGCAAACACTGGTCATCGATACGCATGTCGATATCCACGGCCTGCCGGCCCACGAAATTGCGTTCGCGAATGCCGATCAGCCTCAAGCGGCGAGTGCCGAAACGCTCAGCCTCGGGGCCGACCATGCGGCCTGCCTGATCTGCCAAACGCTCGCAGCGAACGGCGCATCGCTCGCCCCCACATTTGCCTCTGTCCGCGAGCCGCCTCCGCCTGCTTTGGCCGCGCCCACACGCACAACAAATGACGTCGTCGCGCGCGCATCGCACGCCTGGAGAAGCCGCGCGCCCCCAATCTCTCTCAACGCCTGATCGCGGCGCTGCCGCGCTGAATTCATGCCTTGAGGAATTATCTCTATGACTATCTACGCATACGTGCGTGCGCCGGTGCGCACGGCTCGAAACGCATTTTTCGTCACCGCCTGCATCGGCGCATTCACTCCCAACGCATTTGCGCAATCGCGTCCAACAACAAGTGACGAAATTGTCGTCACCGCACCGCTTGAGGGCGCCGCAATTGAAAGCCTGCAGGGCGCGACAGTGCTCAATCGCGATGACGTCATCGACAATTTGAACGGCGGACTCGGCGACAGCCTCGATGCTCTACCGGGCGTCGCGTCGACCTTCTATGGCGCAGGCGCCAGCCGTCCGATTATTCGCGGCCTCGGCGATGATCGTGTGCGTATTCTTGAAAACGGTATCGGCGCGATCGATGCAGCGTCCGCGAGCCCCGATCATGCCGTCACTGCAGACGGCCTGGACGCATCGCGCATCGAAATTCTGCGCGGCGCAGCCGCACTTGCCTATGGCGGCAATGCAATCGGCGGCGTCGTCAACGTGCTCGATCAAAGCATCCCCACGCATCGCGGCGACGGCCTCTCGGGTGACGCGCTCGTTGCTTTCGGAAGCGGAAACGAGGGCAAGGAAGGGTCCCTCGGCCTCACCGCTGGCGCGGGCCCCGTAATGTTTCGTTTGAGCGCCGCCGGACGCGATACGGAAGATTACGACATTCCCGGCTATGCAAATGTTGGTGGAAACGGCGCACACGGCGTTGCGCCAAATTCCTGGACGCGCTTTCGCAGCTACGCGGGCGGCGCATCTCTAACGGGCGATTGGGGATTCGCCGGGCTCGCCGTCAAACGCACAACGGATGATTATGGCCTTCCGCCGGAAGACGGCGAAAGCGAAGGCGGCCATATCGAGATGCAACAAACGCGCATCGAAGCGCGTGGCGATGCGAAAGTCGATTGGGGACCGTTCACGCGCGTCGATTTCGGCGCGCAGCATGCCGATTATGAACACACCGAATTCGAGGCTGATGGCGCGCCGGGCACGACCTTCACGAACAAAGGCTGGGAAGCGCGCGTTGAAGGTCATCGTGGCGGCCCGCTGCACGGCGCAATCGGCTTGCAAGCCAGTGAAAGCGATTTTGCCGCCGAAGGCGAAGAAGGCTTCATCACCCCTACAACCACACGCGACCTTGGAATCTTTGCGGTCGAACGCTGGGATCGAGGCGCTTGGGGGCTCGAAGGCGGAATGCGGGCGGAACAGCGCAAGCTAGAAAATGAAATCGCGGGAGACCGGGATTTCAATGCGACAAGCATTTCTTTAGGTGCATTTATGCGCCCCGCCGAGAATTGGTTCCTCGGCGCAACGCTTGCGCGCACGGAGCGCGCGCCGACAGCGACCGAATTGTTCGCGGACGGTCCGCATCTCGCAACCGCAAGCTACGAGATCGGCGATCCGGACAGCGGCAAAGAAACCGCACTCTCGCTTGAAAGCTCAGTGCGCTACACATCCAGCGCCTTCTCATTCGAGTTCAATCTGTACCGCGTCAATTTCAACGACTACATCGCGCTCTTGAACCGCGGCGACATTTGGTACGACGACGGCGGCGTTACCGATTTTGCGCCCGATGAATCATTCGCGCCGCCTGGCGCGGCGATATTGCCCGTCTTCGCCTTCACACAGCGTGACGCGAATTTCACCGGCGGCGAAATTTCCACTTCCGTCCGCCTATTCGAAGCGGCGGGGCTTGTCTGGCGCGCAACAGGCGCGCTCGATCTCGTGCGCGCGCGCTTCGATGAAGGCGGCGCGCTGCCGCGCATTCCACCACGCACGACAGCGATTGGCGTGGAAGCGGAAAACACGAAACTCAGCGCCAGGGTGGAACTTGTAGACGTCGCCGTTCAGGATAGCGTCGCAGCCTTCGAAACTGAAACGGACGGCTATCAATTCATCAATGCGCGCATCGCCTGGCGCCCCATCGCGGACAATTCATTCACGATCCGGCTCGATGGCCGCAACCTCACGGATGAAGAAGGGCGCGTACATACGTCATTCCTGAAGAACGAGTACCCACTCCCAGGCCGCAGCTTGCGCCTTACCTTGAGCACGGATTTTTAACGCACACACTTATTCGCCTCGTCCCAGCGCAAGTTGGGACTAAGCGCTGAAAATTGCGGGAGTTTTCACAAATCTATCCGACCGAGTTTTTTTCCACGCATAATCACCTCGTCCCTTGCACGGGAGGTTTGAGGCGCTGCAGCCCAGCAAATCACTGCAAGGGGACAGGCGAGCGTGAAAGGCGTTTGCAATCGTCCAAGACCCCAAGACCGCTTTCTACGGATTGCCTACGGGAGGTTGGAAGGATGCCGCGCTGACTGCCTCCGGGGATTGAAACCGGAGGGTCTGAGAGGGCTCTCTCACGCGCCGAAGGCGGGCCGCACTTGGAGATAATACCTCCTCACGCGCGGGGCTTTCGTCCAATCGTCTGAACGGGGCGCGTGGAAGCGTCTTATTCGCCGTCTGTGAGGGCGGCATTACCTCGGCGTGGAAACGCGCCCCGCCTCCCACTTGAGGGAGGCAAAACAAAAGACGCCTCCCATCTTGGGAGAGGAAATGCGGAGCAATTTTCAAGCGAAACGGCGCATCGGCCGTCAAAACGCTTGTCTTGTTACGCCGCTCTCACAAGCGAACCATAGCGGCGTATGTGATGATCGGCATTGCCAAATTGCGTGTCAATCATGGTGGCGCGCTTGAAGTAATGCGCAATGCGCATTTCGTCCGTCACGCCCATGCCGCCGTGGATCTGCACTGCGCTCTGGCCGACAAAACGCCCCGCTTTCCCGATATGCGCTTTCGCAGCGCTGGCTGCGCGTGCGAAATCCGGCGCATCCGTTTTCAGCGCCGCCATGTAAGACATCGACACCGATTGCTCCAGCGCGATAAACATATCCGCCATGCGATGTTGCAGCACCTGAAAACTGCCAATCGCAACGCCGAACTGCTTACGCGTTTTCGCATAGTCGAGCGTCTGTTCATGCATTTGCCGCATCACGCCGCACGCCTCCGCGCTGAGCGCCGCGATGCCTTCGTCGAACACACGCGCCAAAACCGGAAGCCCGCCGTCAGGCTCACCGATGAGCGCGTCGGCGCCCAGCGCAACATTCTCGAAATAAATCTCGGACGCGCCGAAGCCATCCATCGTCACATAATCGCGGCAGACGACGCCCTTCGCATTTTTCGGCAAGATAAAGAGAGAAACGCCCTTGTCATCGCGCTGCCCGCCCCCCGTGCGCGCGGAAACGATAAGATGATCCGCAAGCGGCGCACCGATGACCACCGCTTTGTGACCATTCAAAACATAGCCTACGCCCTGCTTACGCGCGCTCGTCGCGAGATCGGCAAGATTGTAACGCCCTTGCGGTTCGGCATAAGCGATCGCCATGATCCGCTCACCCGATGCGATCGCGCTGATATGCGCGTCTTTCAGCGCCACGCTTCCGGAGTTTTTCAGGAAACCGCCACCCAGCACCACGGTTTGCAAATAGGGCTCTACGACAAGCGCTTTACCAAACTCCTCCATCACCACCAGAACGTCCACCGGCCCGCCGCCAAGCCCGCCATGCTCTTCCGGGAAAGGCGCAGCCAACAGGCCAAGCTCGGCGAATGTCGTCCAATTCTTCCGCTGCACATCGTGATTGCCGATAAAGCCGCGCCGCTTCTCGAAATCATATTCCGCGGCGGCCCATTTCGAAATGGAATCGCGCAGCAACACCTGTTCTTCGGAGAAGTTGAAATCCATTTCGCGTTCCCCTCAGAGCCCAAGAATCATTTTCGATATAATGTTGCGTTGAATTTCATTCGACCCGCCATAGATGGATGTCTTCCGCATATTGAAATACGCCGGCGCCGCGTCATGCGCGTAGTCAGGCCCGATCGCGAACTCATTTGTATATTCCGGCGGAAACAAGCGCGCCGCCGGCATGGCGTAGTAACCGACGGCTTCGAGCGTGAGCTCGGTAATGCGCTGCTGAATCTCCGTGCCTTTGATCTTCAGAAGCGACGATTCCGCGCCCGGCGCCTTACCTGCCTGAGCGTCAGCAAGGCTCCGCAATTCGGTATATTCAAGCGCCATAAGGTCGATCTCAAGTTCGCTCACTTTCCGCTCGAAATCGCTGTCCTCGATCAAAAGACCGCCGCTACCAGAACGCTCCGCGCGCGCGAGATCACGCAGTTTTTCGATCGCACGCTTCGAACGGGCGACGCCCGCAATGCCTGTGCGCTCATGCGCGAGCAGAAACTTCGCGACTGTCCAGCCCTGGTTTTCCGCGCCGACAAGATTGGAGACAGGCACTTTGACGTTGTCGAGAAAAACGTCGTTCACTTCATAGGCGCCGTCGATCAGCATGATCGGGCGCACCGTAACGCCGGGCGTTTTCATATCGAGCAACAAAAACGAAATGCCTTCCTGCGGCTTTCCTTCCGGCTTCGTCCGGACAAGGAAAAAGCCCCAATCCGCGAATTGCCCAAGCGTCGTCCAGGTCTTTTGCCCATTGACGATGTAGTAATCGCCTTCGCGCACGGCGCGGGTTTTCAAACTCGCGAGATCGCTGCCCGCGCCCGGCTCGGAATAGCCCTGGCACCACCACACATCGCCCGATCGGATGCCCGGCAAATGCTGCTGCTTCTGCGCCTCGGTTCCGAACGTGTAGATCACCGGGCCGACCATGTTCACGCCGAATGGCAAAAGCCCTGTCGTTTCCGCCCGCGCATTCTCCTCTTGCCAAATGTAAAGCTGCGTCGGCGTCCAGCCCGTACCGCCATATTGGGGCGGCCAAGCGGGAACACTCCACCCTTTTTTACCAAGTATCTTATGCCAGGCGAGCGTGTCTTCACGCGACTCGCGAGTCCGTACGCCGCGCAAGCGTTCGGGAAAATTGTCCGCGATGAATGCGCGAACATCGTCACGAAAGGCGATTTCCTCAGGCGTGAAGTCGAGGTTCATTGCGCTCTCCTTCTTCATTATCGTGACGCTTGTATCGTCATTTTTGCGTGCGTCCAAGCGCCCCGCCGTTGCGCGTCAGGGGCACGCGCGATAGCGAAAGACCATGCGAGAGCCTGCTATCTCCACGCCTTGCGTGAGCATCTGCGAAATCGAGCCGGCCACGGAAATGTGCGCCGGCTGCGGGCGCACGCTCGCGGAAATCGCCGCATGGGTCCGGCTCACCGAACCGCAGCGCCGCGCGATCATGGAAACCTTGCCCGCACGGCTCGCATTGGTGCGCCAAAAAGGAAAAATCTGATGCCCGCACTTCTTGTTCTCGTGCTTGGCTTCGCGGCCTCTCTCGGCGCCGCGCTCATCTTCTTTCCGGATCATTTCCATGCCATCGCGCCGATCGATATTGCGCGTGTTGTCTATCTTTTATTGCTCGCGGTTCTCGTCGGCAGCGGCTTATGGGGCATGCGCGCAAGCCGCGCCGAACCTGCCAAACCGTCACGTTTTGCGATTTATATGCTGATTTGGGTCGCGCTCTTTATCGGCGGCGTCGTGATTTATCAAACCGTGTTTGATTTCCGGGGCGCTACTTGAGCAAGCCTTCTCGCAGCAAGTTAAGCGCCGTGATCGCCATGAACACCGCAAACAATCGCTTCAGCAAAACACGGTCAAGGCGATGTGCGGCGCGTGCCCCGTAAGGCGCCGTGATCGCCGTCAAAACTGCGAGCAAAGCAAAGCCGACCAAATTGACATAGCCAACCGAACCGGGCGGCACGCTCGGATTACCCCATCCAGTGATCATAAATCCGATCGTCGCCGGAATCGCGATCGCCGCTCCAAAACCGGATGCAGTCGCCACCGCCTGATGAATGGGCCGCCCGCACAACGTCATGACCGTAACGCCGAAAGAACCGCCGCCAACGCCCATCAGTGCAGACAACACGCCGATCGCGCCCGCAATCGCCGCGCGCGCAAACCCTGTCGGCAAATCCTCCGCAATTCGCCACGTCTCTTTCCCGAGCCCCATATTTGCAGCGACGAGCAGCAAACCGACGCCAAAGATGATCACGAGCCCATCGGTTTCGATCACTCCCGCGAGCCCGGCGCCAAGAACTGCCCCAAGCGCAATCCACGGCCCCCAGCTTTTCAGAACCTCGAAATCTACTGCGCCGGTTTTCGCGTGCGTCGACATTGAACGCCACGACGTCACGACGATGGTCGAAAGCGATGTGCCTACGGCGACATGCATGCGAACGCTGGGATCGACGCCAAATACGCCGAGCAGATGGAAAAGCACGGGAACAATGACGATCCCGCCCCCAACGCCGAACAATCCGCCGATGAAGCCCGCAAATAATCCAGCCGCAGCGAACGCTGCGAGCAACAACGCATTATCGATCATCATGCAGCTTCGGCGCGCGCCCCCTCTTGCGCTACGCAGATCAGAGCTTCCCTTACGACGTCAAGCCCTGCGCCTTTGCGCGGCGCGCCTTCCGACAAAATGCGCCGCCAACGGCGCCCGCCAGGCTTTCCGTTGAACAAACCGAGCATATGGCGGCTCATCGCATGAAGCGGAACACCGCGCGCGAGTTGCGCCTCGATATACGGAAAATAACCCTCCACCGCCGCAGCCGCATTATCATACGCAGGCGTCTCACCGAAAAACGTGTGATCGGCGCCAAGAAGAATCGAAGGATTTTGATACGCTGCGCGCCCAAGCATCACGCCATCGAGTGCGCCGCATTCCGCTTGAGCATGTTCAAGATCACGCAAGCCGCCATTCAAGATGATCGCAAGGTCAGGCCGTTCGCGCTTCAATGCGCGCACCAATTCATAATCGAGCGGCGGAATTTCGCGGTTCTCTTTCGGCGAAAGCCCTTTCAGCCACGCCTTACGCGCATGGACGACGAAGGTGCGGCAGCCTTTTTCCGCGACGGCGCCCACCAAGCCGAACAGCGCCGTGCGCGGCTCCTGATCATCGACGCCAATCCGGCACTTGATCGTGACGGGAACATCCGGCGCGGCGCTCTGCATAGCTTCGTAAAGCTGCGCGACGAGCGCTGGCTCCGTCATCAGGCATGCGCCAAACCGCCCGGACTGCACGCGATCGGACGGGCAGCCGACATTCAGATTGATCTCGTCATAACCGAACGACGCGCCAATCTTCGCCGCTTCGGCGAGTTTCCGTGTATCGCTTCCGCCAAGCTGAAGCGCGACAGGATGTTCGTCATCCGAATAGCCAAGAAGCCGTTCACGATCCCCGTGAATGATCGCATCCGCTGTCACCATCTCCGTGTAGAGCAAGGCGCGCTGCGTCATGACGCGATGAAACGCCCGGCAATGCCGGTCCGTCCAATCCATCATGGGTGCAATGCAGAACTTATGCGATTGATTTTTCATGTTTTTCGTAAGAACATAAAGGGGTTAGATACTCGTATTTGCACCAAGGCGTTCGACTGACGTTCCGCTGATTTCCGCACATTTCCGCAAGCGGTGCACCCGCATTGCACCGGATTTTTGGAAACGTCGACTGGATGCCACTGCCGGAGCGAACGTCAGGTGGCGACCTTCGTAAAGCGTGGCAAGAAATGGCGTGCCCAGGTGCGCCGGGACGGCCATTCGCTGTCGAAGACCTTCCATCGGAAAATGGACGCCGACGAGTGGGCGCGGGAAGCCGAAACGGCGATCGACAAGCAACTTGACCCGGCCCGACACAAGCCGAGCAACAGGGAGACGTTTGCTGGCCTTATCGACCTTCATCTCGATGATATGCACGAGGTCGGAAAGCCGATCCGCCGATCCAAATCAGCGGTCCTAAAGCGCCTGCGCATCGACCTGGGTGACACCAAGCTGCGCGATCTCACCCGCGAGAAACTGATCAAATTTGGCCGTGACCGCGCCGCCGAGGGCGCAGGTCCGGCGACGCTCGCAATCGACATCTCCTTCATCGGGACGGTCCTCACGCATGCCGCTGCGGTGCACGGTATCACCGTCAACGCGGAGGCGGTCCGGCTTGCCCGCATCGCCCTGCGCACGCTTGGTCTCGTCGGCAAAGGCAAGGAGCGTGACCGGCGGCCAACGGAAGACGAGCTTCAACAGCTCTTCGCCTATTACGACGCCAATCCTCGCCAGATCATCCCAATGACGCGGATCATCAAGTTCGCGATCGCCTCGGCGATGCGAGAAGATGAGATTTGTCGCATCGAACGCGCCAGCCGCGAAGCCAAGT
>JBEVOS010000152.1:0-3179 GCA_040507435.1 Caulobacterales bacterium
AAAACGGTTTGCAGAAAGAGGCCGACGAAAACTGCACGTGGGTAGCGGCCGACACGCTTGAAGTCGTCCAGCGTCAGCGAAAGACCAAGGCCGAGCATGATGATGCCGATCGCGAGCGGCAGCAGCAGGTTGACCAGTATTCCGCTTTGCACTGAGGCACCTCTTTGGGGGCTTCGGAAGCAACGCTAACGGAGAACGTATGTTTCCCTGGCGGGTTCGAGGACACCGCCAAAGCAGCGAATATTCTTCATGAGATATGAATCGCGGGCTGTTGGCCAGCAACCAATCGTCTCACCCAAATGGGGGATTCGCGGTGTCAGCGATACTGCGGTTCGTCCCACCACGGGAAGTATTCCGGCATATCGGCCGAAACCTTGCCGGTGAATTTGGCCGGGCGCTTCTCAAGGAACGACGTGACGCCTTCCTTCACGTCGTCGCTCTTGCCGCGATGGAAGATGCCGCGGCTATCGACCTTATGCGCTTCCATCGGGTGGTCGGCGCCAAGCATCCGCCACATCATGTGACGCGTCAGCGCGAGCGAAACCGGGGCGCCCTCGGCATATTCCTGCGCGAGTTTTCGCGCGGCGGGCAGAAGCTGATCGGCCGGGTAAATCTCCTTCACGAGGCCGCCGGCTTTTGCCTCGGCGGCCGGGAAAACGCGGCCCGAGTAGCACCAGTCGAGCGCCTGGCTGATGCCGACGAGGCGCGGCAGGAACCAACTCGATGCTGCCTCCGGCACGATGCCGCGGCGCGAGAAGACGAAACCGAAGCGCGCATTCTCGGAACAGAGCCGCACATCCATCGGCAACTGCATCGTGACGCCAATGCCGACCGCCGCTCCGTTGATCGCCCCGATCACCGGCTTGAGGCACTGGAAGATGCGCAGCGTGACGCGGCCGCCGCCGTCGCGCGCGGCCTGATGCGAGAGATCCGGCTTGCCATCGACCTCCGGGATCGGCTCGCGATCCTTGCGTGCATTGCGGTCGAAGGTTGCGCCGCCGGCGCCGAGATCGGCGCCCGCACAGAACGCTTTGCCGGCGCCCGTGACGATGACGGCACGCACGTCGTCGCGGCTGTCCGCTTCGTCGAAAGCGGCCATCAAGTCGTACATCATCTCGCCGTTGAAGGCGTTCATGCGATCCGGGCGATTGAGCGTGATTGTGAGAATGTTGTCTTCAACCGCGGTCGTGATCGTCGTGTAAGCCATCTCGGCGTTTCCTCTTGCGCTCGTCTTTGCGCCGGATGATAGGGTGTCACAGCCAGACACGCAAAGCGGCCGCAGGAGGAAATTTTGAAAGACTTCGATCTCAGCAATCGCGTCGCCGTCATCACGGGCGGCAACGGCGGAATCGGTCTCGGAATGGCTGCAGCTCTGGCGCGCAACGGTTGCGGCGTTTCTATTTGGGGCCGCAACGCCAAGAAGAACGACGACGCGCTGCAGAAGATCGGAACCGGCGGCGGCAAAGTCGAAGCGCGCGTCTGCGACGTGACGGACCGCGCCGCGATCGAAGAAGCCTTCCGCGGCACGCTGCAGACCTTCGGCCGCGTCGACGGTTGTTTCGCGAATGCAGGAATCGGCGGCGGCGGACGACGTTCCTTCATCGACCGCACCGAAGAAGAATGGCGTCAGATGATGACGACCAACCTCGACGGCGTTTATCGCGTGTTCCAAGTCGCGGCGCGCCACATGGTCGAACGCGCCGAGAAAGGCGACAAATTCGGCCGCCTCGTGCCGACATCGAGCCTCGCGTCGATCTCCGGCACGGCGCGCAACGAGCATTATGCGATCACCAAAGCCGGGCTCAATGCGCTCGTGCGCGCGCTCGGTGTCGAACTCGCACGCTACGGCATCACGGCGAATGCAATTCTGCCGGGCTGGATCAAATCCGAGATGACGGAAGGTTTGTTCGGCAACGACAAGTTCGTCACCAACGTGATGCCGCGCATTCCCATGCGGCGCTTCGGCGAGCCGGACGATTTCGGCGGCATCGCGGTTTATCTGATGAGCGGGTTGTCGTCGTATCACACGACCGACACGTTCCTGATCGACGGCGGCTATGCGGTCTTCTAACGCCACATGAATATGCGCGTCACCATCGCGGGCGCAGGCGCTGTCGGTTGTTATGTCGGCGGATGTCTTGCGCTGGCGGGACGCGACGTCACGCTGCTCGCGCGGCCCGCGATGGCCGAGACATTGCGAAACGGATTGCGCGTCAGCGATTTCGAAGGCCGCGATCGGACGGCATCGCCGTCGCAATTTCGCGTCGTCACCGACGCCGTAGAAGCTTTCCGCGATCCGGGCACGATCCTCGTCACGGTGAAAAGTCTCGACACGGCTGCGATGGCGCAAAGCATTCGCGCCTATGCGGCAGCCGCAACCGTCGTGAGTTTGCAGAACGGCGTCGGCAATATCGAGGTTCTCAAGAGCGCAGGATTTCCGCCCGTTACCGGAATGGTTCCGTTCAATGTCGTCGTTGACGGCAATCGCTTTCATCGCGCGACCGGCGGCGAGATTCTGGTTGACGATCCGCAGTATGCAAGTCTGCTGAATGTCGAAGGCTTGCCGACGGAAGCGCGAGACGACATGCCGAACGTGCAGTGGGCGAAGCTGCTGATGAACCTCAATAACGCGCTCAACGCGCTCGCAGGAATTCCGCTGCTCGCGCAATTGAACGATCCGAAATGGCGGCGCGTGATGGCGCTGCAAAGCGCCGAAGCGCTCGACATTCTGCGCGCGGCCGGAATCAAACCGGTAAAACTCGGCCGCGTGTCGCCGAATATCGTGCCTTACGTTTTGCAATTGCCGACGCCATTGTTTCGCTTCGTCGCCAAGCAGATGCTCGCGATCGACCCGAGCGCGCGTTTGTCGATGTACGAAGATTTGCGGCGCGGCCGTCCGACCGAAATCGATTTCCTGCAAGGCGCGATTGCCGCGCTGGCGGAAAAGCACGGCAAAAAAGCCCCGATGACCGAGCGCGTGATCGCGCAGATCAAGCACGCCGAAGCCGCGCATGAAGGCTCGCCCAATCTTTCGGCAGATGCGTTGCTGCGTTAGGTGACGAGCGTGGGGCGGGCCGGGAGCGGCTGCGGCGCGGACGTCATCTCGCCGCCGCCGTTGCGCAGAACTTGGCGCCGACGCTCGATGGCCTTCTCGCAACGCGCGACCGCGAGATTGAGGG
>JBEVOS010000109.1:0-5782 GCA_040507435.1 Caulobacterales bacterium
AGACGAGAGCGGATCTTTTGCGCTGCCGTCTTGCTCTCACGAGCATGTACGGGAAATATTACTGATCCGCCGTGAGCTTGAAAGCATGGCCGCCGCGCATGCAGCGAAGCGCGCGACGCGTCCGTTTATATCAGAGCTTGAAAGCCTTCGCGATCTCCAGCGCAATGCCGAAAACTATCGCACGTGGACGGCGGCAAATCACGCATTTCATTTTCAGATCTATGAGGCGGCGAATATGCCCGCGCTCGTCGATATTATTGATGAACTCTGGCGCGAAACCGGCCCCTACCTTATCGAAGCGATGGATGCGGCGTGCGCCAGCAATTCCTTGCTGCGCCAGGAGCAAGATAAAATCATATCCGCGCTTCACACGAAGAATGCGCGGGCGGCGCGCGCTGCGATGGCGGACGAACTCGATGGTTTGAGCGCTTTTATCCTGAGCAATTTGCGCACCGAACCGCTGCACCGCGCTGCGGGTTAATCGGCGAGCGCGATTTGCATGGCATTGTCAGCGCAAATGAGCGGGCCGCCGCGCGCGATAGCGCGGCCACGCGCAACGATCTTCTTGCCCTCAAAGGAATCGAGCGGCGCGCCAGACCATGCGGCTGCATCATCGCTGTAGATGGCGACAGTGAAGTCGGTGCGATAGTCCGGTCCGAAATTAAGATAGATGCTCTCGCCGCCGTCGTCGTGACGAACGTGCGCGACATCGGTGACAATTCCTTCGACCATGCGAAAAGGCCCACGCCCGCAGCGCGCTTCCGGCAAGGTTTCTTGTTCCATTTGTTGGACGGTGCGCACACGATAATCGGCCAGCGCCCATAGACCTGCGCGGTCATCGCGCGCCTGTTTTTCAGTGGCCATCAGTTCGTCGAGGCGCGCCATATTTTCTTTGCGCGGGCGAGCCCACGCTGCGCCGCGCTGGATCATGGCTTGCTGCAGCCAAATCCAACGGCCGCCTTCGCTTTGCACGAAGACCTGCGCGAGGGCGGTTTCGGATGATTGTTCTTCTGGCGTTGCAGCGTCTGCGGACGCTGGCGCCAGTGTTGGGCGCGTACGCGCCGGTTGCCGGCGCAAGCCGCCGTAAGCGAGGCGCGCTGGGCGGCCCATCGCGAGTTCTTCCAGCGCCGCGCGTGCTTCGGCGGCATAGGGTTCGTTGCCGAATGGCGCTTCGATACCCGTCAGCGTAACGCGCAAGCCATTGTCGAGGACGAGCGTATCGCCATCGCGGATTTCCGCGACCTTGCCTTGTTCGCCTTCTTCCAAACCTGAAAGATTCGGACCGCACGCTGCGGCGATCGACGCGAGTGCAAGCGCGCAAAGTTTTGCGATGTGTCGGATATTCATGATCATCCCCGTGCCCCAGGGGAATACCATTACGGAAATTCGCGCGCTTGGCGAGTTGAAGTTACGCGGATAGTCGACGTTTGGGGGCGTGATCCGGCATAGTGCCGGAATCGGCTCCGTAGCTCAGCTGGATAGAGCTGCTCCGTCCTAAGGAGAGGGTCGCAGGTTCGAATCCTGCCGGGGTCGCCAGATTTGCACGCTTTCGCCGGGATTGGCGGATACACAAACGCTGCCCTTTCGGGGCGGGGACGCCGCATGATTCATCCGCATCTTTGGCCGGCCGTGATCGGCGCGTTTATCGGCGCGCCGCTTTTGGCAGTCGCCGCGTTCTGGCTGTTTCGCCGATGGCGCGTGCTGGGAACGCGGCGGCGTGCAGTGCTCGGATCGCTCTTCGCGATCGTTGCGCTTGGCTATGGGCTTTGCGTCTATGCGTTCTTTATCGAGCCCAACAAACTCGTTGTGCACGACGTCGCGATCGAGAGTGCGGATTGGCATGGAACGCCGCTTTCGATTGTCGCGATTGGCGATGTGCATCTTGGCGGTCCGCATATGGATACTGCGCGGCTTGAGCGGATCGTGCGGCGCATCAATGCGATGAAGCCTGACCTCGTTGTGCTGCTCGGCGATTATGTCGAGGGGCATGAGGCAAAGGCGGAGCGCAGCGATGAAGCGCAAGCGGAGTTTGAATCCGGGCTTGGCGTATTTGCTGCGCTGGATGCGAAACTCGGCGTCATCGCAGTGATCGGCAATCATGACGTTTGGTATGATCGCGCTACGATCACACGCGCCCTGCAAGATGCGGGCGTCGCCGTGCTTTGGAATCGGAATGTCGTCATTTCGCGCGGCGCGCAGGAATTTATCGTCGCTGGCTTAGAAGATGCGCGCACGAGCGAGCCGGATTACGCGGAGGCCTTCGACGGCGCGCCCGATGGTTTGGATCGCATTGTGATCATGCACGCGCCCGATCCATTTGCTGAAACACCGCTGCATATTGCGTTGACGCTCGCAGCGCATACGCATTGCGGGCAAGTCTACGTGCCATTTCTTGGGCGGCCGATGATCCCGTCGAATTACGGCCAACGCTATGCGTGCGGATTGATCGTGGAAAAGGGCTTGCCGCTTTATGTGACAGCGGGCCTTGGCACGAGCATATTGCCCGTTCGGTTCATGACGACGCCTGAGATCACGCGCATCACGCTTAGCGCAAAGGCAAACTAGGCGTCTGCGCCGAAGCCGAACAGATTGAAAGACGAGCGGCGCTTTGGCGAAGGATCGCGCGCGTTCGCGTCCAGCCAATCGATGACGAAGGCTGCGACCTCGAGATATTCCGGCTCGTTGACCATCCAATGGCTGAGCGTTGGAAATTCCTTGAACTGACCTTGGCCCGCGGGAAAGCGATTAATTATGCGGCGCACGGTCGACGATGAATTGATGCGATCCTTGCCGCCGCCAATACCGAGAATCGGCGCGCTGATTTTGTAGACGGGCGCGCTCGTCGCCATCGAAATATCGGACCACCATTGCATGGTTTCGCGCACAGCGCGGCCGCTCTCGGGCACAAAGCGCGCGAATGCGCGCCGCGCATCTTCGTGGCTCAAGCGGTCGAGCGTGTTCATGCGCGCGGCGCGGTAGTCAGGCGGGATCGCGCGGCTCCAATAATCGCCGAGCAAGAACATGCCCAGCGCATTGCCCGCTTCATCGAGCGTCATCGGCACGACGCCCCAAGGCGCGCTCGACGCCATCAACACCACGGCGCTGACGGGCATGTGCATTGCCGCCATTTGCACGATCAGCCCGCCGAGCGAATGGCCGATCAGGATCGGCGGCGCCGACATACCTTTGGCGTAGTGAACGATGGCGTCGCAATAATCTTGCACGCCGGATTTTGCGAGCGCTTCGAGATCAGCGCCGCGCTCATGATGCGGCAGTGAAGGTGCGTGGGTTTCATAGCCCGCTGCTTCAAACGGTTCGCGGAATGCATCCCACGCCCAGCCGCCACAGAACGCGCCGTGCACGAAGACGACTGGCGTCTTTGATTTAGAGCTCACTGGCAGAAGAACTCCGCTGCGCGGATAGCTGGCCAATCATGCGCTGCGCCCCGCGGCATATCGCTGGAACCTGCGCGCCGCTTCCTCATAAACGGCGCGCTTGAACGGGATCACAAGCTCGACGGCCATATCGAGCGTGCCCCAGCGCCAGTCAGAGAACTCCGGCGTGTGTTCGTCAAGCCGAATATCGGAATCCTTGCCGAGAAACCGGAAAGCGAACCATTTTTGCCGCTGCCCGAGAAAACGGCCGCGTTGCTTAACACGGACGTCGGAAGGGAAGTCATAATAGAGCCAATCCGGCGTTTCTTCGAGAAGCTCGACGAGATCGGCGCGAATGCCAGTTTCTTCGCGCAATTCACGTAACGCTGCGTCGCCAGGGCTTTCTCCAACGTCAACGCCGCCTTGCGGCAGTTGCCATTGATAAGGCCCGTCTTGTCCCGCGCGTTTCCCGAGCCAAACGAGGCCCGTCGGGTGGAATAACGCGAGGCCAACATTCGGACGGTATAGGTCTGGATCGCGCGTCATCTGCGTGGGGCTGCACGCTGCGCCAATACGGCGGATGCCGGCGCAAGCGCGTAGCCGCGCGAACTAATTTCGGAGGCCCATTCCGCGACCTGCACCATCGTCACAGGATAGGCGAAACCAGCGCCAATCGCTGCGCCATTTTGCAGTGCGAGGGCTTCGAGATTCAGAAGCTGTTCGTCGATCGAATCCGCTTCGCGGCGTGCGTCGATGATGCGATCTGCCGCCGTGTTTTGTAGTCCCGCGCGTGCGGCCTCAACGGAAAGCGCAGTGCGTTGGCCGATGCCGGTGGCGATGAATGACAAGCCACGGCGCCGCAATTGTGCGACGACTGGCGCGCTCGCTTGTGCGGATGAAGCGAACCGCGCGCCTTGATAATTCGTCACGCCAAAATAACCCGATGCGCGGCCGAGAAGATTTTCCAGGCGTGGAATATTTTGGCTTGTGTCGCGCGACGCCATCAGCGTTTGCGGGCCGGTATCGTCCGCATTCGGATCGAACGGCTCCATCGGCAATTCGAGCATTACTTCGTGGCCGCGCGCGCGCGCGCGATCGATCCAGCTTTGCAGGTTTTGCGCGTAAGGCACGAAGGAGAGCGTTACGTCCGACGGCAATTCATCGATCGCTTGCGTCGTCTGGCGCGCGTTGAAGCCGAGGCCGCCGATGATGATCGCAATTTTCGGTTTGCTTCCATCGCCGGAGAACGGACGTGCATAGACGCGCGAAGATGTGCGCCCGTCCGGCGCTACGATCGGCATGCCGTTTTGAAGGAGCGCAGGGATCGGGGCGCGCGGCAGGGGACGCACGTTTTGCGGGCGGGAGACGTCGCTCTCCACCATCGAGATTTGCACTTGGCCGCCTGTGCCGTCTGCGGGCTCGGCGCCGTGGGGTAGATCATCTACCGGAATCGTTTCCAGCATCGGATCCAGTTCAGCGCCGGCTTCCGCGAGTTCTGAAAACGAGATGTGAGGGGCGGCGTCCGCGTGCGCTGGGCCGGGGGCAAGCTGAATGAATTCCCGCGGTCCGGCCGCGGAAGGATCTCCAAAAACCTGAATCGCGCCAATGCCTGCGCCAGCGACCGCCAAGCAGGCGACGAGCGCAGCAATCGGATGACCGAACAACGGGATGCGCGGGCCTTTCGGACGCGCGGCGTTGTCGTTCGGTCGGCGGGCAGGTTTTTCGCGTTTGAGCCAGCGAATCACGTTGGGAATCATGACGAAAAACGCCCCCCGCGTCACCTTATTCAATGTGCATAGGCCGAGCGGAAACGTCGCGGCGGCGACTAGCCTTGGCGGGCGCGAAGGCGCTCAGCGACAACACCTTGGCGAAGCATGTCGAGTGCGCGGTTCAGCTGATAATCCTGCTGTTCATTCCAATTTTCTGGCGGTTGGTCCGCAGGAACATGGGGGCCACGGCGTTGCGTGCCGCCCGGATTATCGAGCGCGCGCGGGAGATCAGCTTCGCTGATGCCGAGGCGGCGCAAGCGCTCCGGATCGACACGGCGTGCTGCGACTTCCATGTCAGGCTCGATGCCGGCGCCTTGGATGGAACGGCCTGCGGGCGTGTAATAGCGCGCTGTAGTCAGCCGCAGCGCGCCATCGCGGCCGCCGTTCAGGGGGATGACGGTTTGGACCGAGCCCTTGCCGAATGAGGTGGTGCCGACGATCAGCGCGCGGTTGCGATCTTGAAGCGCGCCCGCAACGATTTCAGAAGCTGAGGCCGAGCCGCCATTGATCAGCACGATCATAGGCACCCCTTCGAGCTCATCGCCGCCGCGTGCGTTGTAGCGCTGCACGTCCTGCGGACGGCGCCCACGGGTGGAGACAACTTCGCCGCGATCGAGGAAATCGTCCGAAACCTCAATG
>JBEVOS010000315.1:0-14797 GCA_040507435.1 Caulobacterales bacterium
GACGACGAGGCGTTCCAGACATTCAAAGCAATCCGCTGGGCCGAAAACGGCGGAGAGCCCGTTTGCCCGAAATGCGGAAGCTTTGCGGTTTACACCTACGCCGCCCGCCGCATCTTCAAATGCAAAGGCTGTGCGTCGCAATTCAGCGTCACGAGCGGGACGATCTTCGCCAATCGCAAACTAGCGATCCGCGACTATCTCGCGGCCATCGCTATCTTTGTGAACGGCGCAAAGGGGATCAGCGCACTTCAATTGAGCCGCGATCTCAACGTGCAATACAAGACGGCGTTCGTTCTTGCGCACAAACTGCGCGAAGCGATGGCCGCCGAACAACAAGGCGCGACGGTCGGCGGAGCAGATGTTATCGTTGAAGTGGACGGCAGTTTTTATGGCGGAACTATTCGTCAGGAAAACAAGGTTGTCGAGCGCATTGATCGCCGTTTGAAGCGTCACCAATCCGGCCTGCGTCGCGCGGTGGTCGTCATGCGTGAGCGTGGCGGGCGTGCGCTTCCCTTCGTGTTCAAGAGCGAAGGCGACGCCCTGGACACAATCGTATCGCGCGTGAAACCCGGCTCAACGGTTCATGTGGATGAAGCCAGCGTTTGGGATGTGCTGCATGCTCGTTTCGACATGCGCCGCATCAATCACTCGGTCGCGTTCTCGGATGACGGCGCTTGCACCAATCAAGCGGAATCGTTCTTCTCACGCATCCGCCGCTCAGAGCTTGGCGTGCATCACCATTTCTCGCCGCTCTATCTTCATCAATACGCTGGCGAGATGGCTTGGCGCGAAGATCATCGCCGCACGTCGAATGGCGATCAGTTCAAAGCCGTGGCGAAAGCGGCGGCAGCGCATCCGGTTAGCCGTCAGTGGGCCGGGTATTGGCAGCGCTAACGCGATAAAAAAGATTCAAAATCAACCTGTTGCGAATCGGGGAATCTTGGCAAAGTGAAAAGGCCCAAGCTGCGCTAACAGCTTGGGCCTTGGAAGAACCGCCGAGGCAAACGGCGGGTGTGATCACGGGTTCACGATTGCGGAATCCGCTGTTTGCGTCAACCGTTTGCCGAGGCCTTTTTAAGGCAAAAGCAAATGGCAAAAACTCCCCCAAACCACGGAAAACCTTGGACTCCTCAAGCTGATCGCCAGCTGCGGGAAGAGGTGCGGCATAACACGCCAACCCGAGTAATCGGCCTCCACACGGGCCGCACGCCGGGAGCGGTGTATAACCGCGCTTCCGAGATCGGCATCTCCGTGAAGCCCACGAACCAATCACCTTACGGAACGAAAAAGAAGTAAGATGCGTGCGTGGCGCTCCTTTAGGGGCGCCCGCTAGCACGCCACCCGCCACACATACTCTCCCATGCTTTTCGCGCGCGTCCGCGTGACGGCGCCGCGCGCTTCCAAATCATAGAGCACGTCAAACACGCGGGAATGCAGGATGGCGAAGCGCTTTGCGTCGCGCGGATCGTCTTTGCGAATGGCGCTGACGTAAGCCGTGATTTCTTTCGCGGTTAACCCACGATCTGCTTGCGCCAGCGCCGCTCTTACCGGCCATGCGATTGGCTTGCGGCTGCGTGGCCGTTTCGGCGGTCGTGGCTCTGCCAGCAACACCGCCGCCGCGTCGAGATGCTTCACCGCCCGGCGCAGCGCGACCAGATCGCCAGCGCCTTTGCCGATCTTGCGAACGATCTCCCGGCGCTTCCGCGCAATAGCGAATAGAGCGATGGTAGCCACATCGCGAAATTACCCCCGGACCCCCAAAAGGTCAGTGGAGATCAAGGTGTGACTGCTACATAAGTCCGGGCTTCGCCGCCCCGGAATGACGGAAATATTTTATCGGAGAAGAGGACTAGCCGCGTATTCCCGCGATCAATTCGAGCGAGCGCAGGCGCGCGGAAAGATCATAGATTTGCGACGAGATGATGAGTTCGTCCGCTTGGGTGCGGTCTATCAATTCGTTCAAGCGCGCTTTCACGGTTTGCGGCGAACCGATCGCGGAAACCGCGCGCGTGCCGGCAAGCATGGCGTTCAAATCCGCGCTCAAGGTTTTTTCGTAGCCTTCGATGGGCGGCTTCAATGCGTGCGGGCGGCCCGTGCGCAAACTGACGAAGCTTTGCATTTGCGATGTCGATAAGAACACCGCCTCTTCATCGGTGGGCGCCGCGATCACGCCGACACCAATCATCGCGTAAGGCTGTTCGAGCGTTTCGGATGGCTGAAATTGCGCGCGATAAATCTCAAGCGCTTGCATCAATTGCGCGGGCGCGAAATGCGATGCGAACGCGAACGGCAAGCCGAGCGCCGCCGCAAGCTGCGCGCCGAACAGGCTCGAGCCTAAAATCCAGAGCGGCACGCCCGCACCCTCACCTGGAAAAGCGCGCACCGCTGCATTCGGGCGCGGCGGGCCGAAATAGGTTTGCAGCTCCATCACGTCGCGCGGGAAGGAGTCGACGGTTTGATTCATCGTTCGGCGCAGCGCGTAAGCCGTCGTTTGATCCGTACCCGGCGCGCGTCCAAGGCCGAGATCGACGCGGCCAGGAAAGAGCGCCTCCAGCGTGCCGAATTGTTCTGCGATCTGCAGCGGGGCGTGATTGGGCAGCATGATCCCGCCAGCGCCGATGCGGATTTTCGAGGTGCCCGCACCGATATGGGCGATCACGATCGAGGTCGCGGCGCTGGCGATGCCCGGCATGTTGTGGTGCTCGGCGACCCAGACGCGGTTGAAGCCGAGCGCCTCGGCTTTTTGCGCGAGCGCCAAGCTCTCATCCAAGGCGCGGCGCACATCGCCGCCTTCGACGAGAGGCGACAGATCAAGCACGGAAAATGGGATCATGGTTCCGATATAGGCGCGAATGTCCGTGCGCCAATCGCTAAAGGAAATCGAAAGCGGCGCAGGTGAAAGAGAGGCGATGATTCAAGTGACGCCGCATATCGCGCTGAACGAACGGGAGCTGGAGGAGCGTTTCGTGCGCGCCGCTGGGCCGGGCGGACAGAATGTGAACAAGGTTTCGACTGCGGTCGAGCTGCGGTTCGACGTGCGCGGCTCGCCGTCACTGCCGGAAGATGTGAAGGCGCGGCTGGAGCGGCTCGCGGGGCGGCGGCTAACGCTGGACGGCGTGCTGGTGATCCAGGCGCAGCGCTTCCGGACGCAAGAGCGTAACCGCGAGGACGCGAAGGATCGGCTCTGCGACCTCATCCGGGCAGCCGCGCACGTCGATCCGCCGCGCAAGGCGACGAAGCCGACCAAATCCTCCCAAGCGAAGCGGATGGATACCAAGACCAAGCGCGGCTCGATCAAAGCGATGCGCGGCCGGGTGCGGGCGGACGACTAGCGCGCGGCTTCGAGGGCCAGGATGAACTCGCCGGTCAGCAATTCGCGGCCGGCGGCGGAAAGGCGGAAACTGTATTGCGAACCGGAAGCAAGCACCGTGATTTGGGCCGCTTCGACTGTCAGAACCAGGCCGGCGTCGTCCAATCTCGGGGCGCTCCATGCCGCATTGCTGAGCACAGCCAAATAGCCGCGCTGCGGCGCCCCGCCTGCTCTCGTTTTTGTGATCGCGGCGTGCAGCGCGACGGCCTGGGCCGCGTATTCAACGCCAGCGGAGGCCGGCAGGACACCATTGTGACGCAGGGGGTTGGCTGGGTCGGCGTGGCTTACCGCTTCGCAACGAATCGATTGCTCATCGCTGGCGACGACGCGCTCGAGCAGGCTCATCGCGCCGCTGTGCGGGATCAGCGCTTCGATCGCGGATTTATCCAACGCTTGGGGCGCGACGCTCATCGGCTATCCTCAGCGCCTGGATCGGCGCGGCCAAGGCTCTATAAGCCAGAAATCGGACGCAGGAGTCATTGAATGAGCACGGAAATCAGCGTGAGCGGCGATCATCCCGCTCTGCCCGGCCATTTTCCCGGGCATCCGATCGTGCCTGGCGTCGTGATCCTGCAGCACCTGATAGACCAGGCCGAAGCGAAACAGCCAGGACTGAGCATCTCGGGCGTGAAGAAGCTAAAATTCGTGCGCGCGCTGGGGCCTGGGGATAACTTTACCGTCGAGTGTGGGGAGCCGAAAAATGGCGGGTTGAGGATACGCGCGGTCAGCAACGGCCAAGTTGTGGCGGAAGGCCAATTGCTGCTGGCATAATCAGCGCGGCGGGGCTTTGCGTGTCGCGATAGCGACGCCAAGGCTTTCACGCGCATTCTGTGGCGCCCGTTGCTGTTGTCTTGGGCGCGGCGCCTGTTCTAGTTAGGCGAGCGGGCGGAAGTTGGTTGGGGAATTTCAACGGCGATGAAGAAAGTTCTGGTCGTCTACTATTCCCAGACTGGACAATTGCGCGACATCGTCAACGCGACGGTGGCGCCGATCCAGCAGAGTCCCGACATCTCCGTTGATATCGTCGAGCTGAAGCCGGCCAAGCCATTTCCCTTTCCCTGGCCGTTCGTGCGCTTCTTCAACACGATGCCGGACACGGTCTACGAAGACCCGATGCCGATCGAGCCGCCAGCGATCGATCCTGACGCGCACTACGATCTCGTGATCCTCGCCTACCAAGTTTGGTTCCTCTCGCCATCAATGCCGACGATGGCGTTTCTTCAAAGCGAGCTCGCGAAGAAGGTGCTTGCGGGCAAGCCGGTGATCACGCTGATCGGCTGCCGCAATATGTGGACGGTCGCGCAGGAGCGCGTGAAGGAAATTCTCACCTCGTTCGGAGCGCGGCTGATTGACAATGTCGTGCTGACAGACAGCGCGCACAGCGCGTTCACGTTCGCATCGACGCCAATCTGGATGGTGTTCGGCAAGAAGGGGCCGCTGCTTAACGGGCTCATTCCGCGCGCGGGCATTTCGGAAGAGGACATCGCCGGCAGCGCGCGGTTTGGGCGCGCCATTGCAGCGCAATTGCCGAACCGGCCTGCGGATGCGACCAACCCGATGCTTTCGGGTCTTGGCGCAGTTTCGATTCATGAAGGCCTCATCGAATCGGAAAAGACCGTGAAGCGCAGCTTCCGGCTCTGGGGCGGATTTCTGCGCAGTCTAGGAAAGCCTTCTTCGCCGCTGCGGCAGCTGTTCGTGTACTTCTACTTCCTGTTTTTGCTGACGATGATCCTGACTGTGGTGCCATTGCTCGCTGTTGTGAAAATGATTCTGAAACCGTTTGTGCGCGGCGCGATTAGCGATCAGCGCGCATATTATGCAGCGCCATCAGGCGAGTCTCGCCAGCTGCTGGACGGCGCAGCATGAGCACGAAGCCGGTTTATATCACGCGTAGCGCGGCGTTTTTGCCCAATGCGCCTGTCTCGAATGACGAGATGGAGCGCGTGCTCGGCCAAGTGGGCGGACGCCCCTCCCGCGCGCGCCGCACAATCCTGCGATCGAACGGGATTCAATCGCGGCATTATGCGATCGATCCGGAAACGCTGAAGCCGACGCACAATAACGCGCAGCTTACGGCCGAGGCCGTGCGTGAACTGGGCAAACACTACGACCTTACCCAAGTCACTTGCATTGCTTCGGGCACGTCGATCCCGGACCAAATCTTCCCGAACCACGCAGCGATGGTTCAGGGCGAGTTGAAGCTGCCGGCCTGCGAGATCGTGGCGACGAGCGGCGTGTGCGTAAGTGGAATCACGGCGCTGAAATACGCCTATATGTGCGTCGCAAGCGGCGCGCATGAAGCGGCGATCGCGACCGGCTCGGAAGCGCCTTCCAGCGTGCTGCGCGCCAGCCATTTTGACGCAGAGATTGAAGCTCTCGTCGATCAGTTGGAAACGAGCCCGCATATTGCGTTCGAGAAAGACTTCTTGCGCTGGATGCTGTCTGACGGCGCGGGCGCTTTCCTGCTGCAGAACAATCCGCGCCAAGGCGCGAACAATCTGCGCGTCGATTGGATCGAAGTGTTCTCCTACGCCGGCGAGATGGAGACCTGCATGTATGCGGGCGCTGTCAAGAACGAGGATGGCACGACGACCGGCTGGGCGCAGATGAGCGCGGACGAACGGGAATCGGTTTCCGTGATGGCAATCAAGCAGGATGTGAAACTGCTGAACGAAAACATCATCCGCTACACGGTCGAGAAGCCGCTCCCAGGCATCGTCGAGAAGTATCAATTGCGGCCGGACGACATCGATTATTTCGTGCCGCATTATTCGTCGGAATATTTCCGCGATCGCCTCTACGAAGGCATGAAAAAAGCCCGCTTTGATGTGCCGCAGGAGCGCTGGTTCACGAACCTTACGCGCAAAGGCAATACGGGCGCGGCCTCCATGTATATTATGCTCGATGAACTCGTGAGCGAGCAGAAGCTGAAAAACGATCAGCGCATCCTTTGCTGGGTGCCTGAAAGCGGGCGCTTCAGCGGCGCGCTCATGCATCTCACGGTCGTGAAGTAGCGCCCGAAGAAAGAAGGCGAACGTCATGAAGATCGACGAAGTCCCGCAGGACACAGCGCGCACTTATGGCGGCACCAAGAAATTGCTCTACGCCGTCGATGAAAACGGCGAGTATACCGGCGTGAATTCCGCGGGCTGGGAGGTTGAAACCTACGCCACGATGGCGGCGGTCGAGCAGCTGAATCTCTCGCGGGCGGACGCATACGAGCGCGCGAAGGCTGGCAAGACCTCGCCGCTTGAGTTTCATGTGCTCAATCACCGGATGGATCTCGACACGGTATCGGCGGCGACCGGGCTTTGGAAGTTTCGCGTGCGCCGCCACTTCCGGCCCGACGTGTTCGCCAAGCTGCCTGACAGCATACTGCAACGTTATGCGAGTGTGCTGCACATGAACATCGGCGCGCTTCGCCAATTGCCAGATACTCTCCCCGCACCCATTTCGAGCTGACTGTGACCCTACTTGAACCCGCGCCCGCGACGGCGATAGACGATCAAAAACTTTTTCAGCATCGCCAATCGGCGCATTGCGAAAGCGGGGTCGTTTCCAATCTTCTGACGCATCATGGCGTTGCGATGAGCGAGCCGATGGCGTTCGGGCTCTCTTCATCTTTGACGTTCGCCTATCTGCCGTTCCTCAAAATGGCGGGCATGCCGATGATCGCCTACCGGATGATGCCGGGCTCGATCATCCGCGGCGTTGAAAAGCGCCTCAAGATGAAGTGGGAGCGCCGGCAATTCAGCAATCCAGCCGAAGGCAAAGCTGCGCTTGACCGCAAGATCGACGAAGGGCGGCCCGTGGGGCTGCAAACCTGCGTCTACTGGCTGCCCTATTTTCCGGAAGACATGCGCTTCCATTTCAACATGCATAATCTCGTCGCGTTCGCGCGTGAGGGCGATGAGTACATCATCAGTGATCCGGTGTTCGAAGACGTGCGCCGCTGCGACTCCGCTTCACTCGAAAAAGCGCGCTTCGCGAAGGGCGAGCTCGAAGCGAAGGGCATGATGTATGAGCCCACGCAAATTCCGAGCGAGATCGACTATGCCGAGGCGATTCCAAAGGCGATCCGTTGGAATTCGAAGACGATGAAAGCGCCCGTGCCTATCGCAGGCATCAAGGGCATCCGCTTTCTTGGGCAAAATATCCGCAAGCTCGCGAAGTCGAACCAGCGCGATAAATTCCTGCCGCTCTATCTCGGCCATATCGTGCGGATGCAGGAAGAGATCGGCACAGGCGGCGGCGGCTTCCGGTTTATCTATGCGTCGTTCCTGCAAGAAAGCAGCAAGCTGCTGAACAGCGCCGTGCTGCGTGAAGCGGCGACGGCGATGACAGATGCGGGCGATGAATGGCGGCGCTTTGCACTGCACGCGACGAAGATGTGCCGTGGCCGCGCGAAGATGGACGCTGATGAGCTCGACGCGATCATCAATCGCTGCGCGGATAAGGAGCAGTATGCGTGGAAGGTGATGGAAGCGGTTTAGGCTAACGCGCCTTCACCAATTGGATTGCCGCAAGGGAAAATTCTTTTTAAGCTTACATCATGGTCGGGGCTCGGCGGTATCCTTCGCAGCGAGGCGCACATTATTGCGCGCGATGCGATGATGCTCGCATCGGTGTTTTCGTCTTCCTGGTGTTTGCGTCAGCGGGCGCGCTGGTTTTGTTTCGCGATGAAATTTCAGTGGTTCTATCGCTCCGCGACGCCGCGATTGCGCTGGCCGTGGTTTTATTCATCTTCGGATCGCAATTCATTGGTTTTCGGCGGCTTTGGCGTTGGCTGCGCCGCTCAAACAGAGAACCGCAGCATGCGCCGGCGGCGCCACAATCGCAGTCCTCACATGACGTTCGCCGCGCGACAGAGCCGGAACGGCGCAAAACCGAAAGTGTTTTCGCACCGCATGAGATCAAGCGGCCGCGCGTGATTGATGGCGATACGCTTGATGACAGCGATACCGGTATTCGCTATCGGATCGAAAATATCGATGCGCCAGAGACGGGCGACAATGCACGCTGTGCGTCTGAGCGGCGGCTTGGCGAGCTCGCGACGATCGAGGCGCGCACCATTATCGCGAAAGCGAGGATCGTTTTCGCCAAGCCGACGGGCCGCGTCGATCCGTATGGCCGCGTGATTGCATTTATCCGTGTCGATGACCGTGATTTTGGCGAGGAAATGATCGCGCGCGGATTTGCACGGCCGTGGCGCGGGCATCGCGAGCCTTGGTGCGACGATGCGGGGCGGTTGATCTGGCGCTAAAGCTAGTTTCGCTTATCGCCGCGCGCCGTTGGGCCGAACGACACCTCGATCTTATCTTCGAGCTGGACGCCGAAAGAATTGAGCGCCATCGAGACCATCACATATTGGCCGACGGCGAATACGAGATCCATGATCTGCTGGCGCGAATAATGTGCGCTCAACGCCGCCCAGGTTTCGTCCGTGATGAAGTAATCGCCGACCAGTTCATCCGTCGCGCGCAGCAGCGTTTTATCGAGCGTGCTCCAGCCCGGCGCATCGGCGCCCGCCTTGATGCGCTCGATTTCTTCGTCCGTGAGGCCAGCTTCTTTGCCGATCGCGGTGTGCTGCGCGAATTCGTATTCCGAGCGGCACAGCACCCCGGTGCGTAGAATGATGAGTTCACGCTCACGCGCGGGCAGCGTCGTTTTGAAGAGAACGTGAGAGCCAAACGGATTCCAGCGGCGCAACAAAGCCGGGTGATGGCCGAGCGTGCGGAAAATATTGATGACGCGTTTCGGATTGTCCTTGTAGAGAACTTCGCGTTGCTCTGGCGTCATTTCCTCATCGGTCAACGCGGGGATGCGCGGCGTTTTTAATCTCATCGTGTTCCGCCCTATTTTCGTATGATGAAGGCCGCACAGCGGCCGTCCGGATCAGCGTTCACATGCAGCAATACTTCTCCGGTTTTGCTTTCGAGGAACGCCGCTACGGCCGCGCCGCTTTGCGAGTCGTAGTAAGAAAGAGAGTCGCGATACGCGAAATCGCGTGTCAGGCCGCTGGCTTTTTTGATCTCGGCTAAATCTGCATCGCTGAGGAATTGGCCCGCAGCGATCAACGTTTCATTGGCATTGAGGTCTTGCTTTGCGACCCAGGCGATCAGCGCATCGCGACCGGTAAAAAACTCCGCCGCTTGCACGGCGCCGCGCGCGCCTTCGCCCTTTTCCGCGCTGAGCCACAACCAATGTGCGCCTTCGGCGACCGGCGTTTCCGGCGCGATCTTCAGGCGCCGGCGGTGCAGCTCCACAGGAGGAACAACGATATCGACCGAGCCCACAAGCGCGCTTTTCACATCGCCCAATTCGAGATCGAGCATGGCGAGTTGAAGCGCCGTTTCGAAGCTGAAAAACGAATTGCCCAGAAATGTCGATCGGCCATGCAGGCCAAATTGCTTGGCGACATAGAAGCAAGCCGCATTCGATACGGTGTTGATGAAGTTCAGCGGTTTTGGCGGATGACCGTCGCGGAACAATTCCTCCATCACTTCTATCGTGACTTCGAGATCGCCGCGGCCCGAGGTGAAATAGACGCCGGTTTCCGGCGGCAATTTCCGGCCCGCAACGCAACGGCCCGCGCCGACCAACGCCATCTGGATGAAACGGCCGACACGGCGCACAGCATCACCTGTGGCTTCCTTCACCAGCGCTTTGAGTTCGGCGGGCTTATCTTCAACCGGCGCGTAATAATTGCCGATGCCGCGCAGATAGATCGTGTTACCCGGCATTGGCGATCACCAGCGAGGTGTTGTTTCCGCCGAAGCCGAAATAGTTGAGCATGAAAACGCCCGGCGCGACGGGCGTCCGTTCTTGCGTGAGCACGACGCCCAATTCGTTTTCATCGGCGCCGATGCCCGGCGTCGCAATGAGGAAGCCCTCTTCAAGTGCGCCGCAAAACAAGATGAGCTCGTTGAGTCCACAGGCGCCGAACGTGTGCCCGATGAATGGCTTAATCGCGCAGAGCGGCGGCATTTTCTCAAACACCTGCTTCATTCCCGCAGACTCGGCCTCATCGTTCAGCAAGCTCGCCGTGCCATGCGTTTTTATTGCCGTGATATCTTCCTTTGCGATCTTCGCATTGGCCATCGCATCGCGGATGACACCGGAGACGGTCGAGCCATCTGAATTCGCCGCAGTGATGGAAAAGATATCGCAGATATTGGCGCCGCCGCGCAGGTAGAAACTATTTTCGCGCTTCGGTTCCGCCCCGACGACCATCGCCGAGCATCCTTCACCGAGCGCAATGCCGCGACGATCCTTATCAAACGGCCTCATGCCATCCGGCGCCAAAAGGCCGAGCGACGAAAAGCCGAGCGCCGTGATGCGGTTGAAGCTTTCAAGGCCGATAATCAGCGCATGTTTGATTTTGCCAGCGCGGATCATCGCATCAGCGTACATCAGCGCATTCGCGGCGGCTGTGCATGCGGTGTTGACCGTGTAGTCCGGCCCGCGAATGCCGAAACGCTGGCGAATAAGCTTTGTGAAATTGCCCATTGCGCTATTGGCCGTAAGCGGATGCGCATCGAGACCGGCCGCGAGTTCGCGCTGATAGACTTCCTCTGTGATGGAAATATCGAGTGAGGACGTGCCCACGAAAATCGCCAGCTCGCGAATGTCCGCTTCGCTCAAGCCAGACGCTGTCAGCGCTTCGCGCACGACGCCGTCGACGACTTTCATCTGGCGGTTTTCGATATCATCCAGCGGCTCATCCGCCAGCAGATGCACGGGCACGCGCTGTTCTTCGGCGCCGAGCGGCAGAATCTGAACGGAGGGCAATGCAGGCGGCGCGCGAAGCGCGGCAAGGTTGGCTGCTACACCTTTGCCGAGGCAAGTGTGCAGGCCTGCGCCGAGGAAGTAAGTGCGCATCAGGCAGCGGCGGCCTTGGCGTCGAGAATATAATCAGCAAGTGCGCTGACACTGGCGAGCGCTTTGCGGGATTCCGGGCCGCCTTCGATGCGGACGCCATAGCGATCTTTCACAGCCATGCTGATCTGAAGGGCGTCCAGAGAATCCAGATCAAGTTCTCCGCCTATCAGGCGATCTTCATCGCCGATTTCATCCGGCTCCATGTCCTTATCGCATTCCTTCACGATCATGGCCTTCAAGGCCGACATCAGGGCGCCGCGTTCAATTTCCGCCATGTTCTCCCTACTCCTGACGCCGATAGAACAGCCACGCCACGGCTGTCGCGCATAGGCCAAACCCGCAAAGCTTGGCTAGCTCCCCGCTTATATCCGCAACGCCGCCATTGTGCAGCAGTAGGGTCAGAAAGGCTTCCAGGCCCCAGGACATGGGGGAGTAATCCGCCACAGTCTGCATCGCGGCTGGCATCACGAATTTGGGAACCATTACGCCGCCTATGGCGGCGAAGACGATGCTGCCGAGGCCGCTGAGGAGCGTCGCTTGCTCCGTCGTGCGCGAGATCACTGCGATCAGCAGCGCAAGGCCGAGCGCGGCGACCGAAAGGCTCGCGGACAGCAGCACCAGCGCCAGCGGACTGCCATGAATCGCCAGCGCCTGCCCGCCCAGCAGCGGCACCAGGAACACGCCGGCGGCAAGCATGAGCGCCACCTGCGCCTGGTTCACGACGAAGTAAGGCGCGAGCTTGCCTAGAAATTGTGTTGCGGGATTGAGGTTGATCGTGCGCAAGCGGCGTTGCGTGCCGATCTGCCGTTCACGGATGAACGTGTTCGAGAACGGGATGCCGATGAAGAAGATCGAGAAGACAAGCCAGGCTGGCACATTCTGCTGCACCGCGCTTGGCGCTTGCCCGCCGCTGTCAGGATAAGCGTACTCAACGCCGACGGAGCTATCGAGCGATGTCATCGCGCCGCCGCTCGTCTGTCCGCCCATGCCCATCTGCGACAGCAGACGCTCGACGCGCTGACGGCCGATCGCCTGACGCACGGCAGCGACGAAGATAAGCTCCGTGCGTTTATCGGTATCGGGCGCGACGGTGACGATCAGCTTCGGCGGCGCATTGGTTTGCGGCGCGCCGACGAGGGATTGTGCAAAGCCTTCCCTGATTTCGAGCGTGAAGGAATTGTCGCCGCGGTCCAGATAGGATGCGGCGGCGGCTTCGCCATGCTTCAATGCAAATGCTTCATTGCTCGCGAGGCGCTCATACAAGCGACGAGAGGCGTCAGTATCTTCATGATCGATCACGACGACGCCAAGGCCTTGTCCTTGGCGTGCGGCGAACAAATCCTGCAGCGCAAAGGACATGACGAGGATAAACGCCAATGGCAGGATGAACAGAAGGCCAAGGCCATGAACATCGCGCGCCAGGAGGCGCAATTCCTTCACGATCGAAGCGAGGAGCTGTTGCAGCATCAGGCCGCGCTCCCTTTATCGAGGATGCCCAAATAGACCTCTTCGAGGCGGCCGACGCCATATTCCACGCTGGCGACCGGTGCGCCGGCGGCTTGCACGGCGCCGATCGTTTCCGGCAATTTTGCAATGTCTGTGAGGTTGATCGTTAAACGTTCATCATCGACGAACAGCGCGCCTTGTTGGGCGAGAACGATACGAAGCTGATCGTTCGCCGGCGTCGCGAGCGTGACGTGAAGCACTTTCTTCGCGGCCTGTTGCAGCAATTTTTCGGTGCTTTCGAGCGCGACAAGCTTGCCCTGATTGATGATGCCGACCCGGTCGCAGATCGCTTCAACCTCTTCCATGTAATGCGAGGTGTAGATGATCGTGGTTCCTTCGCCATTCAGCCGGCGGATGGCGTCAACGATGGTTTGACGCGAGCGCGCATCGATGCCGACCGTTGGTTCGTCAAGGTAAAGTATTTGCGGCGCGTTCAAGAGGCCGATCGCGAGATTGAGGCGGCGTTTCAATCCGCCCGAATAAGACTCAGACGGTTTATTTAGGACATCCGCCAGTTGGCTCACTTCCACCGCGCGCTCACGGCGTTCGCGCCATTGCTGAGGCGTGAGACGAAAAATTCCCGCGAAGTATTCGAGATTTTCCTGCCCGGTGAGCGCGGGATAGAAGGCCAGGTCTTGCGGGACAAGCGCGCTGACCGCGCGGATCGCTTCAAGATTATCACGCGCGGAGAACCCGGCGATTTCAATCTCGCCTTCCTGCGGTTTCAACACGCCCGTCAGCAAAGAGAGCAACGTGCTTTTGCCGGCGCCGTTCGGGCCGATCAGGCCGAAGCTCGATCCACGCGGCGCGGAAAAGGTGATGTCCGATAAGGCTGGCGGGCCGTTGCGGCTGTAGCGATAAGACAGCCCGGTCACAGAGATCGCCGGGGCTTCGTTGGATACGCTCATGCGCAGGCGCCTTCACGCTGCCGTGATGCGAGCCTTTCGTCCGCCTCGCTCCGCTTCAATCTCATTGGCCGCCCCAAGGTCCCAGCGGGAACCTAGCCCACGCCCGCGGCGGCGTCATGGGGCGCTTCGCCACCCCTGACTAGGCGTTGGCCAGGGGCGTTTAGCCAGGCGGCGTTCAGATCATTTGGGCGAGCAGGTCCGGCAAGGGGATCGCGCAGAAAGCGACGGAGGAATCGGCGACGCCATAGGGCATGAAAAGCTCGTTGTTATTCACAAGCCCGCCGCAGGTGTAGACGACGTTCGGCACATAGCCCTCGCGCGTTTCGTCAGACGGGCGGACGATCGGGTGCGGCGTGCGCGCCAGAACCTTTCGCGGGTTTTTCTTATCGAGCAGAACCGCGCCGATCGAATATTGACGCATCGCTCCGACGCCGTGTGTGAGCAGCAGCCAGCCCTCCTCAATCTCGACCGGCGCGCCGCAATTGCCAATCTGGATACGCTCCCACGCATATTTCGGCTGCAGGATTTTTTCGCCGTCCTCCCATGTGCGCAGATCATCCGACTGCATGAAGAACAGATTTTCGTTGTCTTGACGGCCGATCACTGCGTAAGCGCCGTCAATCTTTTTCGGGAATAGGCCCATGCCTTTGTTCTTCGACGCCTTGCCGCGCATCGTTTGCAGCGAAAATTTGCGGAAATCGCTCGTGACCATCAGCTCGGACGCGATCGATGCGCCGCTATAGGCCGTGTATGTGCCGTAATAGACGGGCTCTTCATCACCATCCTGAAAGCGTACGAGGCGTAGATCTTCCAAGCCGTTGCGCTGCTGCGGCGTAAACGGGAAGATGACCGTGCCCGACAGCGATACGTGCTCGCTGCGTTCGCATTTCACGTTGTCATAGTCGACGCGTTTTCCACCTATGCCGTTTGCCGCCATCGCAAACGGCGGCGGCGGCATCAGGCTCAGCGAGCCGTCCGCGAAGATAATGCCTTCACGGAACGCGATTGAGGAAATGTGGCCCTCTCCCACGGCGCGCAACGACATTACGAAGCGCATATCGCCCGGCTTGAGCCCGCTTTGATCCGGATGCGGCACGACGCTCGGGTTCATGAGCGCGGCGGCGGCATAGGA
>JBEVOS010000321.1:0-13222 GCA_040507435.1 Caulobacterales bacterium
TTCGCGATCCGTGACAGCGAACTCCTCAAATTATCGCCTGACGCCTTTCAGCGTCTTGTACGCGCGCATCCATCTCTCATGGAACAAGTGGCGCGGCTCATGCTGTCCCGCGCGCGGCAATCGAGCCGGCAGAGCCCGCGCGCTGAGCCAAAGGTCTACGCACTCTTTTCTTCATCGCCCACGATCGATCTCCGGCTGCGCGCGCGCACGCTGCAAGCCGCGCTGAAACGGCTCGGCAAAACCGCCTGCATCATCGGTGAAGAAGGCGCGGAGATGGAGAGCGTCTGGTTTGACGCGCTCGAACAGGATCACGACGCCGTTTTCCTGATTTCTCCTATCGGCGATACGCCATGGTTCCGCAGCTGCCTGCGGCAAGCCGATCGCATTTGGGTGCTTGGGCGCGCCGATGCGCATCCTTCCGTGCCGCTCCTGCCGCAAGACGACCCCTCGCCCGCGCGGCAATTCAAATTGGTCGATGTCATTCTTCTGCATCATGGCAGCGAACGCCGCGCCGCTTCCACCGAAGAATGGCGCACGGCGTGCGATGCGCATCGTTTGTTTCATTGGCGCGGCCTCGATGACGAAGACGCGGCGCGGCTTGCGCGCGTGATCGCGCGGCGTTCGATTGGACTCGTTCTTTCGGGGGGCGGGGCGCGCGCTTACGCGCATATTGGCGTCGTGCGTGCGCTACGCGAAGCAGGCATTCCGTTCGATGTCGCAGGCGGCACATCCATGGGCGGCATCGTTGCAGCATGTGTCGCGATGGGCTGGAACGACGAAGAAATCGAGTTGCGTATTCGCAAGGCGTTCGTCGAGAGTAACCCGTTGGGCGACTACATTCTTCCGGTCGTCGCGCTCTCGCGCGGCAACCGTGTCGATAATCGCCTGCAGGAGCATTTCGGTGAAGTGCTTATCGAGGATTTGCAGATTCCGTTTTTCTGCGTCTCCACCAATCTCGCAGCAGGCGAGTCGCGCATTCACCGCTCAGGGCTTCTGCGTAAAGCGCTGCGCGCATCGATTTCGCTACCGGGGATTTTGCCGCCGGTCGTCGACGGCGAACACGGCCTTTTGGTCGATGGCGCGCTTTTGAAGAATTTTCCGGTTGACGTGCTCAAGGAATTTCATCGCGGACCGATCATCGGCGTCGATGTCGCGCGCCAATCGCCGATAGATCCAAAGGACTTCATAAATCCGCCGAGCTTTGCGCAATGGGTGGCGCGCCATGGACTTCAATCGCCGCCGCCCATCGCTTCGCTTCTTATGCGATCCGCCACGCTGGGAATCGACCTTTGGCAGGGACGTACGGGCGCTGATCTTCTGATGACGCCCGACATGCCAGACGTCGATCTGCGCGATTGGAAGAAGTTCGACACCTGCGTGGCTGCCGGCTACGAGGCGGCGGTCACTGCTCTTCAGCGCCATCATGGTTTATTTAACGCCCCCCTCGACGCGGCTCACACGACGATGACGGATACGGAACTCCAAGCGGCGGAATAAGCGAACGCCTTGGCGGCGATTGGAATTTTGTGCGACCCGCAATACGCGACCTTGCTTTCAAACGGCGCGGCGTTCGCTATCATTGCTACATGGTGCGGTTCTTCGTCATCGCGGCGCTTTTCGCGCTCTCCTCATGCGGCCAGCATACGCGCTCAGCCGAGACGTGCGCGCGCAGCGCAACGCACGGTGTGAGGTTCTCGAACGCCGAGACGGACGACATCGTCACCGCAACATCCGCCGGGCCAAGCTGCGCGCAAGCCTTCGTGTTTCTCTCCATCCGCGACGCGGACGGCGATCCGCTTTGGGCGCAAGCCGGCACGTATTACGATATGACGGCGGGCGGCGTTCCACTCGGCGACGCGCCCCAGGCTACGCCGCAGCAGATGGATGAATTCTTGCGCGGCTGGGCGAATGTGCGCACGGCGCGCACGATGTCCCTGCCCGATTGGACGGAAGGCGCGGCCTCGCTTACGGAGAGCGCGACAGACGGGATGAGCTACGATACGCCTTTCGTGCGCGAAACATATCGCGCGCTGCGAGAACGCGATCTGCGCATGCTGTGTTTCGCAAACTCACCGGAAAGCGAGCAATGCCTCATCATCGACCCGGCCTCGAACGCGCCCACGGTCATCGTTTTTCACGGCGCTTAGCAGCTGCGGTTTTTCCACTAGCGATGTTCGCGTGCGCGCCGAAGCAAAACGCCTGCGAAACGCAGATAACGGTTCCGCTCGCTTTTTCTTCCGCGGCCGATCAAGTTACGGCGCGCACGTTCGGGGATAGCTGCGCCAATGCAATCGGCGTCATCTCGATTGCTTCAGAAGAAGGCCACGTGCTGTGGGCTTGGGCCGCGCCATTGCATCCGACGTTCGGAAATTTGTTCGAGCCGGGCGGCGATGCGGACAAGCGCGTCGCCGAACAATTTATCGATCGCTGGGCCAATATGCGCGCGGTGACGACACAGGAGGCGCCGCTCTGGCCCGAGCGCGCCGCAGGCCCAATGGGTGGAGCTGAGACGACGCTGGAGCGCGGCCTTTACGAGGATATTCGCGCCCGCAATTTGCCGATGGCTTGCGCGCTCACCGGCGTGGCGCGTGAGACATGCGTTTTCTACGAACCTGCCGCGGCGGCGGCCGCGCCGCTGGTCGTTCGCGACATACCTGCCGGGCCTGCTCCCGTTGAGCCGGCAGACGCTCACTAAACAGTCATCAGCAGCGCGCATTCACCAAAGGGCTTTGCGAATCCGCAGGAGGCCCCTAAGTTTATGGCGTCTTCAATTCTAGAAAGGAGGTGACCAGTGTCTCATTGTCTCCCAGAGGGGTACGTTCAGAGATGGGATTTCCTCCTGGAGTTCGCAGCCTAACGGCTCGCTCTGATCGTTGACCGCCTCGCGGTCCGACAATGGAAAGGCCGCTCCCTCACGGGGGCGGCCTTTCGATCTTTTAGAGCTTCGTTTGGCTTCAGCCCATCAGCGCTAAGACGCCCTGATACCCCAGCGCTGCGCCAAGCAGCAGCGAATGTGCGCTGAGACGTGTTACGCCGCCATCCGTCAGATGCGCGCCAGCCGCCATCAGGAGCAACGTCCCGATAGCCGCATAAGCTGCATAGCCTGCGTAAATCGGAGCTGCGTAGAGAGCGACCGGCCAAGCGATCAGCGCCATGACATGCATTGCGGCGAGCGCGGCTGAGGCTATTTCATTCCGCTTAGCATGCTCGGAAACCGTCGCGCCTGAAAGGGCTGCCGCGACCACACATGCCAGCGTAACGCCGACGATCGCTATGAGCGCATCCAATCGCCCTATTGCGACGGCGAGCGCAGACCCAGACATCAACCCGATCGTGCCTGCGCCGATCATGAAGCCCAGACGGCCCCCTGCGGTGAATCCAGATTGCAGCGCCCCGCTGCGCGGCGTGATGCGGTTAACTTTTGTGTCCGGCCTATCGGTCGTGATCCCGTAGAACGCCATGACAATCCCTCCAGCCCCATCTCAAATGAGACGATACCGTGGCAACGCTGATCTCTGTTCTATGTTCCTGGCTGTTACGCGGGTCACGTACGCGCGAAAAATAAAGGCGGAGCTGGGCTCCGCCTTTCAGTCTCCAGCATAACGAGGTCAGGCCGCGATGAGTTTCGGGGCCTTCGAAAACCCGTAGCCGGCTGCGCCCGATGCGACGACGCCCGGCAATGTGAGCACCACGGCGCTCAGCGCATCGCCGCCGGCGAACATCGCAGCGCCGAGCAGGCACAGCCCAGCGCCAAACGCCATCAGCGCCCAAAGCCCGATTGCATCCGCCGAGAGCTGAACTTTCGCGGCGCGATCCAATTGGCGGGCGACAGGCCGGTGATGCGCGGTGACGATGACCGCGTCGTCTTCATCTTCGAAATCGTCCGGCGTGATCACTTGTGTAAGCACGAGGGCGGTTTGGGGCTCACTCTTCAAAATTTCGGTGATCGTGCGGCCGTGATCGTTGGCGGGCGCAGGCGCCGAGGGACGCAGCACCGGCAGCGCGCCATAAACCAAAGATGCGCCGAGGATCGCAGCCGAGAAATCTTCTTGCGGACGCATCATCGCCGAGGGTGCGCTTTCGTCGCCTTCGGCGAGCATCAGCGCCTTTTCGGCGGCGCGGCGGCGCACCAGAACTTCGTAGACTTTCGGCTCTCCGCTGATCGCGCTCTTGCGCCAAGCGTCCATCGCGCACGCCGCGGGTGCGATCTGGCCGGCATTAACCTTGCGCAGCACGTCGCTCTTCTCGAATGCTGTTTGCCCGACCGAAAAACAAAACGAGACGAGCGCGTCATATTGGTTTTGAGTCAGCGGTACGGTTACTTTCGCATTCACGAAGCGCTCAACCGGCGCCAGATCACGGCGCAACAAAATTACGGCTTCGGTTTCCGTGATATTTGAGCCGCGCGCGGCGATGCGGACATGCGAATAGCCAACGACCCAGCCATCATTCGACAACTCGGCTGGCTCAGCGCGAAACCCTTCGAACCTCTTGATGAGACCGAGTCCCGTTTCGGAAATCGCGTAAGTGCGCATTGCGCCCGGCTCCTGAACTTCTCGCGCCGTTTCGATACGGATGCGGCGCATTTTCGTTCCGGACGCATGTTGCGTGCCGCGTTCTCGCGTGACGCGCGAAACGTGGTTGCTGCGGGTTTACGCTAACGAAGCAGGATCGCCGTCGCGAGACCGAGAAAGGCGAGGAAGCCGACTACGTCGGTGGTGAATGTTACGAACACGCCGGACGAAACGGCTGGGTCAGCGCCAACACGCTGTAAAGTGAGCGGCACGAGAATGCCCGCAAGGCCGGCACAGGCAAAGTTAATGATAACCGCCAGCGCAATCGCCAAAGACAAGCCGCCATTGCCGAACCAAAAGAAGGTCGCCGCCGAAAGCACAGCCGCGAACACGACGCCGTTGGCAGCGCCCGTCACCGCCTCACGCGCCACGTAGCGCGCAGCGTTTGTAGGCGTCAGATCGCGCGATGCGATAGCGCGGACCGCAACGGCCAAGGCTTGTGTACCCGCATTGCCGCCGAGGGAGGCGACGATCGGCATCAGCACCGCAAGCGCAACGATCACCTGAATCGAGTCCTCGAATTGCGCGATCACAGATGACGCGATCATCGCGGTCGCGAGATTGACAGCGAGCCACGGCGCGCGCGCGCGAATGGTGCGGACCACGGTGTCCGTCTGGCTCGCTTCGCTCACGCCCGCGAGCGCGAGTAAGTCCTCGCCGCTCTCCTCGCGGACGACGTCCATGATGTCGTCAACAGTCACCATGCCCGTCAGGCGTCCCGCATCGTCGACAACCGGCGCCGACGCCATGTGATATTTCTGGAACGAGACTGCGATGTCTTCTTGATCCATCTCCGGCCGGATCAGGAGGCGGATCGGCTGCATGATGTCGCGCATCGGCATTTCGCGCGCGCTGCGCAGCAGCGTCGAGACGGGCGCCGCGCCAATCGGGCGCATCGCGACATCGACCACGTAAACCTCGAAAAACAGGTCCGGCAGTTCTTCGGCCTCTGTACGCAGCCGATCGATGACCTCGCCGACCGTAGCGCCTTCGTGAGCCGCCACGTATTCACGCTGCATGAGACGGCCAGCCGTCTCTTCCTCAAATGACAGCGCCTCTTCGACCGCCAAGCGCACATCGTCGGGCGCTGCGGCAAGGACTTGGCCCAGCTTTTTCTCGTCAACGTCGGCAGCGACGGCGGCGGCATCGTCGGTATCGAGTTCGCCAAGCGCACGGCCGACGAAGTCCGCAGGAAGATATTGCAGAACGTCCTGGCGCGTTTCCCAAGAGAGTTCCGCCAGCATTTCGGCGGGAAGATCCGCACCAATCAGCTGGAAGATATGCCGCGCCGCTTCGTGCGGCATATGCTCGATGACGTCGGCAAGATCCGCGGGATCGAGGGGCTTCAGCAAACGGCGCAGCAGCGGACCGTCGCGATCGCCCGCCGCGCCGATCACACGCGCGAGAAAGAGATGATCGTCGCTCGGCGCCTGCTTGGCCGCTGTTTCGCTTTGCGGGGATTGTTCGGCGGGGGCCGCCGTTTCCTCATCCATCGACATTGGCGGCCTCCTTTCCACGCATCGCAGAAGCGCCGCCAAGACGGATTATGCCTTACGCCTCCCCGCGCACGGGAAGCGGATCAATCGCGCTGCACGGAAACGTGTGCGCCTCGAACTGTCCGTTGCGTCTGGCATACTCGCCGGGAAACCAACTTCCGCTGATGCCCAAGCCAAAACGCTGCGTCGGCGCGCGCGTCAAGCCTTTGCGGCGCCAAATCGAAAAATGACGTTTAAGCAAGCTGCGCCGCATCGCCGCTGGGCCGCTACACGGCGCCTTAGCCCCGTGCGGCGAGACGGATATTCATCCCCTCGCCGTCGCGCTCGATACGGGCCTCCACGTCGAACACCGTCCGCATCATCGCAGGCGTGAAAACCTCGTCCGGCGCGCCGTCCGCAACAATAGCGCCTTCATTGATCGCAATCACGCGGTCCGCGAAGCGCGCCGCGAGCGTCAAATCATGGAGCGCAGCGACCACCAGTTTTTCGCGCTGGCGCGTCTGTGCAAGTAAGCGCATAGCGTCCAGCGCATGGCGCGGATCGAGGCCGGCAATTGGCTCGTCGGCGATGAGAACGCCGGGATCGCTCACGATCGCTCGCGCGAGCATTGCGCGTGCAAGTTCGCCGCCGGACAAAGTCGTCACGGCTTGATCCCGCTTGTGCGTAAGATCGCATTGCGCAAGCGCGTGGGAGATTTTGTTTTCTTCGGCGGGCGCTGCGGAACCAAACGCGGGCAAGGTGGGCGTTAGGCCAAGCGCGACGAGCCGCTCCACGCTGATCGGCCATTCGCAGCGCGCGTTCTGCGGTAGATAAGCGCGCGCGCGGGCCAATGCCTTGCGGGGCGCGGCGGCGATAGGCGCGCCATCGAACAGCACCGCGCCAGAATCCGGCTTCAACAATCCGGCTAGGGCGAGAAGGAAGGTCGATTTGCCTGCGCCGTTCGGCCCTATGACGGCGACAAGCTCCGGTTTTGCGAACGTTGCGCTCACGCCGTTCAAGATGCGCGCGCCGCCACGAATGACGGTCAGCTCTTTCGCTTCAAGCCTCATGGCGTACGCTTTCGCAAATACAGCACAAGCCAGAAGAAGAAGGGCGCGCCGATCAACGCGGTAAACACGCCGAGCTTGAGTTCCGCGTCGGTCCGCAGCACGCGCGTGGCGATATCCGCCGCGAGCAGCAAGATGGCGCCGAGGATTGCAGACAGCGCCAGCGTTTTGCTTGGCTGATATTTTGTGAACGGCCGCACCAGATGCGGCGCGACAAGGCCGATAAAACCGATCGTTCCTGTGATGGCCGTCGCGGCGCCTACAGCGCACGCCGTGCCTATGATGGCGATGATGCGCGTGCGCGCCACGTCGATCCCGAGGCTTTCAGCTTGAATTTCACCGAGCGAGAGCGCGTCCACCGCGCGCCCTGTCGTCAGCAGCAATGCGCAACCGCCGAAAATGAACGGCGCAGCGAGCAAGACGTGGTCCCACGAGCGATCCGTCAATGAACCCAGCAGCCAGGATGTGATCTCGTAAGCCGCGAAGGGGCTCGGCGCGAAATTGAGCGCGAGCGCGAGCCCAGCGCCTGTTAAGCTTGAAATCGCAGCGCCCGCCAGGATTAGCGTCAATGTTCCTCCGCCGCGCGCGAGTGTGAAGACGAGCGCGCCTGCTGCAAAGGCGCCGCCCAAGCCAAACAACGGCGTCGCCAGTGCGGAGATTTGCGCAATTCCGTAATAGATCGCGACCACCGCGCCGAGCGCCGCGCCGGACGAAATACCAAGCAATCCTGGATCGGCGAGCGGATTGCGCAACAGCCCCTGCATCACCGCGCCGGACAGCCCGAGCGCTGCGCCGACGAGTATGGCCAAAATCGCACGCGGCAGCCGCGCTTCGCGCACGACAAGCGTTGCGAGATCATCGGTTTTGGAGAAGAGAGCATGGGCGATGTCAGCAGGCGGCAGCCAGACGCGTCCCGCCATCATCGACGCGCAGAAGAGCGCAAACAAAAGCGCGAGGCCGATCGCGTAGAGCTGCGCCGCCCTCATCAACGCGACCGCGCAATTTGATAAGGCGGGGCGCGGCGGGTCTGCGCTTCAATGAGATCAATTCCAGTGCGCAATTGCAAAGCGGCGCGCGCCGCCAAAGGCGTGCCGCAAGAATATTGCGCTTGGGGCACGGCGATGCGCCGATTTTCGTAGTAGCGCCGTACAAAAGGATGGCGCGCTACATCCATGCGCCGGTCCGATAAGCCCGACAGCGCATGCGCTTCGATCAAAATATCCGGGCGCGATACGATCAGCGCTTCGATATCGAACGCGCCATAGGGCGCAGCGCCCATTTCGGCGGCGATGTTTTGCGCACCGGCTGCTTCGATCACGGAATTGAGCAGCGTTCCCCGTCCAAGGGTGGAGCCATCGCCTTCCCACGCCACGACACGCGGGCGCCATTCAGCATCAAGACTTCTGAGTTTTGCGAGATCAGCATCCATCTGTGCGATCAACCCTTCAGCGCGCGCCTCCTCGCCAACGGCGGCGCCGACCTGACGCGTAACGCGGCGGATCGCGTCAAAGTCATCCGCTTCTGGAACCTCAATCAGCTGATAGCCAAGCCTGCGCAGCATCGCGCGCAAAGCTGGCGTATCGAACGTGCCCGACAAGATCAGATCAGGCCGGTCGCGCAGCACTTCTTCGGCTTGGCCGTGATTGACCGGCACACGCCGCGCCGCCTCCGCCATCACCGAGCCGTTGGGATCGCGCGCGAGCCAGCTCACGGATGCGATGCGCTCGGGCGGCAACAACATAAGAAGGAGTTGGTCCGCGCAGAGCTGCATGCTCATCACGCGCATCGGCCGCGCGCGCTCCGCGTGCGCCGCGCCGCTCATCAGAGCGAACGCAACGAACATCGCAAGAAAGCGCGCGGCCTTCTTCATGCGCTAGAACCCAGCCTTAAGGCCGATATAGGCGGCGCGCCCGACACCCTGATAGCCGTACACTTCCTGATATTCCTCATCGGTCAGGTTTTCGACACGGCCATAGAGTTCAAGCGCTTCCGTGAAGCGCCAGTTTGCGCCGGCATTCACGAGCGTGAAGCCATCCAACTCGATCGCCGACGCCGGAAACGTCGTGAAGTTATCGTCCCATTGCGCACCGTTATATCGGATATTGAGATTGGCGCCGAAGCGTTCACCTGCACTGCGCCATGAAACATTAGCGCTCGCCGTGTTTTCGGCGCGGCGAATCTCAGGACGGCTGCCGCCGCCCGCAACGGGTTCATCCGCATCGAGATAGGTGTAGGCGAGATCGACGCGCCAATTCGCCCCCAGTTTCGCGTTGGCGAAAAGTTCGACGCCGGTTTGCGTCGAGGTTCCCGTGAGATTAACCGGCGTCGCGGGCGCAAAGCCCGTGAGACGGATTTCGTCGTTGAGCTCATTGTCGAAGTACGTCGCGCCAATCAGCAGCGTGCGATCGAACAGATACTGCTCGACGCCAATTTCCCACCCCTGCGATTCTTCCGGCGTGAGATTTAGGTTGCCTATATAGCCGGCGCCATAGCCGAACAATTCCGTCATGTTCGGATTTTTGACGCCTGTGCCTGCGGCTGCGCGCAGGCGCGTGCCTGTATCAAATGCGTACGACGCCTGAACGCGATAAGTGTTTGAATCGTCGTAGCGGTCGTTGTCGTCGCGGCGCATGGCGGCGCCGAAGCCAAAACGCTGGCCGATCAACGCATTGTATTCCAGAACGGCGCCCGTCTGTTCGATCGTTTCTTCTTGTGGAAATGAGAGCGAACGGAACGAGTCTTCGCGATAGTCGATCGCGCCGGTGACGCGCTGGCTGAAAGAGTCACCGCCGAATTGCACCGATGTGACATATGAGGCTTTGAGCCGCTCGCCTTCGTCATTCGTCAAGAACGAGGAATAACCAGCCTTCTGGGCTTCCACGCCCTGCACAGTCACAGAATGTGTCCACGCTTCATTGAACGTCGAGAGGTCGGCGCGCAGCAAGCCGTAGGTTGCTTCATCCGTGTAATAGACACCCGGCGAGTCATCATTGAGACCGTCGAAATCCAAATCCTCGTTGAAATCGCCACTGCTGTCGCGCGTGCGCAGCATGGCGGTCAATGAGAGATTTTCCGTCAGCGTGAGCGCGAAACGGCCGGACAAGGTTTTTGATTCAAACCCAAGATCGCGCGATCCGCCCGGCACATTCGGCGTTCCTTCGGTATCGTAAACATTGCCGCTGATCGCCCAATCAAGCGGGCCGTTCACGCCTGCAACGCGCACCGCCATTTGCCCTGTACCGAAAGAGCCGCCTTCGACGCGTGCACTTGCGCCCGGCGCATCTGCGCCTGTCGCAGTGATGTAGTGAATGACGCCGCCGATCGCATCCGAGCCGTAGAGCGCGCTTTGCTGGCCGCGCAGCACTTCCACGCGTGCGAAATCATCCGCGATGAAGGTACCAAAATCCACTTCCTGGTTGAACGGATCGCTGATATCCATGCCGTCGATCATCACCAGCGTATGATTGCCTTCGGCGCCACGAATACGCACCGCCGTTTGCCCGCCGATCACGCCGGAGCGGCTCACTTCAACGCCAGGCGCGTCGCGCAGCACATCGGAAAGAACGCGCACTTGGCGCGCTTCCAAATCTTGCGCCGAAAACAGCGTCACCGAACCGCCGATTTGATTGCGCGGTACGCCGCCTTCTGCGCGCGTCGCCGTTATGACGATCGGATCATCTGTCACCGTCTCTTCGGCGAATGCTGCTGTTGGAAAAATAAGCGCGGCGGCGAGTGCGGCGCGCGAAATTGCATACTTCATTGGGCTTCCCCGTGAGCGTCATCGACCTACGGAGAGCCTCCACGGGAATTCAGCACGCCCGTGTACGACGCGGCCGGCAAGCTGACGCAAATCGCCAACCAAACCGGTCGATGCAGCTCTCCGCTGCGTTCGTCGCTCAGACGGGTTCCCGCGCTCGGCCCATCCCCTGGGACAAAGCAAGAGCGACACGCGCTGGCCGGTCTCCTGGCTTGCGGGTCACGGCGCGATGCGCGGCCTTCCCAAGCTTTCGCTCAGTGACTGCAATCCGGCTTGTCCGGACCACATGCGCATCACGCTCGCCGCTCACAGTTGCAGGGACAGCCGCAGATTCCGGGCAAGCCCGTCACTGCGTTCCCGTAAAGCCCTCTCGGGCGCCGGCGCGATTGACGAAGCAAGGCTCCGTCAGCCGCCGCCATAGACCGCCTCTTCGCAGGCGCCAAGCGGCTTCACGTGCGGCGGATGGTTTGCTGGCGTTGGGAATCGAAAGGGGCGGCCCGCGTAAGGCCGCCCCTTTGAATATTGGTGCGCTCGAGAGGACTCGAACCTCCACGGGTCTCCCCGCTACCACCTCAAGGTAGTGCGTCTACCAGTTCCGCCACGAGCGCAGGCGCGCGGGGGTAGCAGAAGCCCCTATCCCTCGCAAGCGCCGATGCGCCGCAGACCTTGCGCGTATCGCGGCGTCTGGCGCGGCCTTGTTCTTTCTGGCTAGCTAGCCCGAAAATAAGGGGGATCGCCTTGAGCCTGAATGGCAAAGCTTACATCGTCGGCGCTTACGAGCATCCGACACGCAACGCGCCGGACAAGACGCTCCAGCAACTTCACATGGAGTGTGCGCGTGGCGCGTTAGAGGACGCCGGCCTCAGCTTTGGGGATGTCGACGCCTATTTCTGCGCGGGCGATGCGCCCGGCATGGGCGGGCTGACGATGGCCGAATATATGGGCCTCAATTGCTCGTATTTCGATTCCACGGAAACCGGCGGATCATCGCCAATCGTTCATGTCGAGCATGCCGCTGCCGCCATCGCGGCTGGCAAATGCCGAGTTGCGTTGATTACGCTCGCAGGCCTGCCGCGCCAGCCCTCGCTTGGCCGCCAAGGCTTTCAAGACACAACGGAAGGCCAATTCACGCGGCCATACGCGCCCGGCGGACCCGTCAACAATTACGCGCTCGCCGCATCACGCCACATGTATGAATTTGGCACGACGAGTGAGCAGCTCGCTTGGGTCAAGGTCGCTGCGTCGCATCACGCGCAGTGGAATGAGCATGCGTTGCTGCGCGATGTCGTGACGGTGGAAGATGTCGTCACTTCGCCAATGATTTCCGATCCGCTGCGCAGGCTCGATTGCTGCGTTGTGACCGATGGCGGGGGCGCGGTGATCGTTGCGCATCCCGATGTCGCGAAAAGTCTGAAACGGCCAAAGGTGAAGCTACGCGGCGCGGCGCATGCGAGTAAAAACCCGAATGGCGGGAAAGTCGATCTCACCTATAGCGCTGGCGCCTGGACCGGCCCGCGCGCGTTCGAAGAAGCTGGCGTGACCGTCAAAGACATAAAATATGTTTCGATCTACGACAGCTTCACGATCACCGTCCTGATGACGCTTGAGGATCTCGGCTTTTGCGCCAAAGGCAAAGGCGGCGCCTTCGTGACGGACGGCAATCTTATCAGCGGCGTTGGGAAATTGCCGTTCAACACAGACGGCGGCGGGCTTTGCAACAATCACCCGTCCAATCGCGGCGGGATCACCAAGATCATTGAGGCTGTGCGCCAGCTACGCGGCGAAGCGCATCCAAAAGTGCAGGTTCCGAATTGCGATGTCGCGCTCGCGCACGGGACTGGCGGCTTTCTGAGTTTCATTCACGGCTCGGCCACCATCATTCTGGAACGGGAATAGCGTTATGGCGGACGACACGAACAAAGAATGGCCGCGTCCGGTAAAGGCGCCCCAACCCTCTCGTGAAACGCAAACCTTTTGGGATGCCGCGAAGGACGGAAAGTTTCTTTTCAAGCGCTGCAACGCATGCGGCGAGCCGCATTATTTCCCCCGCGCCTCCTGCCCGTTCTGCTGGTCAGAAGACACGGTTTGGGAGGAAGCGTCCGGAGAAGGCGTCATCTACGCATTCACAATCATCCGCCGCTCGCCGACAGGCCCATACTCCACTGGCTTCGTGGAATTGAAGGAAGGGCCATGCGTTTTCACGAATTTCGTGAAATGCGATTTCGAAAAACTCACCGTCGGACAAAAGGTCAAAGTGGTCTTTCAACCTGGAGAGGACGGCGGCGCGGTTCCGATGTGGGCGCCCGTCTGAACGGCGTCACGGATGCTGTGTGGCCGGCATCCGGACAA
>JBEVOS010000329.1:0-27033 GCA_040507435.1 Caulobacterales bacterium
AGGACGATGAGAAACATCCTCGTAAAATGGTGATGAATGCGTTTCGCCGCCGCGGCTGGCCTGTCAACAAAACGCAAGGCGTATATGTCCGCTACTTCTCGAATGGATATCCGACGCGTCTGGGCGAGATTTCGGCGGAACCATTTGATTGGTTTGATAAAGTCGAGAAGTATGCCTGACTTTGCTAAGCTTTTTGACAGCTACAATCGTCAGGCTCGCCTGTATCCATCGCTAATCGCAATTTTGCCAGCGCTTATCGTCGTGCTTTTAATTTTGCCTACGGTTTTCTCCGGAAATATTGGAGCAGTATTTCTTGGCATAATCGGTTCAACTGGGTTGCTATTTTACATTGCAGAAGCAGGACGCTCTTTGGGAAAGCGTGCTGAGACTGAATTGCTGGTGAAATGGGGCGGTTGGCCAACAACAATTTGGCTGCGGCACGAAAGCGAGTTTTTATCACGGACCACAAGGGGGCGATATCTCGCTAAATTAGGCGAACGAATTCCGAACCTGCAGTTTCCAACGCCTGAATCTGAGCGCCACAATCCACGAGCTGCCGACGAACTCTACGCCTCAGCTGTTGACTGGCTCAAAGAGCAAGCCAGAGGCCCTAAGTACCGCCTAGTTGCCGTTGAAAATGCTGCCTATGGCTTCCGGCGCAATCTCTTTGGTCTAAAAGCTATCGGGGTTCTAATTTCGGTCGTGGCGATACTTTCGATCGCTGCTCTAATTGTCTTTAGTTGGCCTAAGGTTGGATGGGAGCAACAAAATGCAATTCAAGTCGTCGCAGGCATTGCCGTGGTATTTATCCTGCTTGCGTGGCTTTGGCTTGTAAATGAAGACTGGGTTAGACAGGCGGCGGATGCCTATGCGAGAGCGCTTCTCGCATGTTGCGAGAATATTTAGCGCCATCTACTCAAACAGCACGGACACACTCTGCTCCGTCGCGATCCGCTGGATCGCATCGCCCATCAGCGCCGCGACCGAGATCACATGCACCTTCTTCGACGCTAGCGCTTTATCGCTCGGTTGAATTGAATCGGTGACGACCAATTCCTTCAACCCGCTTTTCTCGATCCGCTCGACCGCGCCGTTCGACAACACGCCATGCGTTGAATAGGCCGAGACAGACTTCGCGCGCGCGCTCATCAGCGCGTCGGCCGCGTTGCACAGCGTTCCGCCGCCATCGATGATGTCGTCGATCAGCAGGCAGCGCCGTCCTTCGACATCGCCGATAATGTTCATCACTTCAGAGACGCCCGCTTTCTCGCGCCGCTTGTCGACGATGGCGAGATCGGCGCCGAGCCGGTTCGCCAGCGCGCGGGCGCGCACCACGCCGCCAACGTCCGGCGAGACGATCATGAGATCGGACGGGTCGCCGAACCGCTCGCGCACATCCGCCTCGATGACGGGCGTGGCGAACATGTTGTCGGTCGGGATGTCGAAAAAGCCCTGGATCTGCCCGGCGTGGAGTTCGAGCGTCAGCACCCGGTCGGCGCCCGCTTTCTCAATGAGATTGGCGACGAGCTTGGCCGAGATCGGCGTGCGCCCGCCGACTTTCCGGTCCTGCCGGCCATAGCCGTAATAGGGGATGACCGCCGTGATGCGCTTGGCGGAAGCCCGCACCAGCGCGTCGATCCCGATCAGCAACTCCATCAAATGGTCGTTCGCGGGATAGGAGGTCGATTGAATGATGAAAACGTCCTGACCGCGGACGTTCTCCGCGATGCGGACGAAAATCTCGTTATCTTTGAAGCGTCTAAACTCGGCTTCGGCGAGCGGCGTGTCGAGGTGGGCGGCGATGGCGCGCGCCAGCTGCTGGTTGGCGTTCCCGCTAATCAGTTTCATCGGCCCGCCCCTCGTGGTTGCGCGTTCCGTCTATCCCATCGCGAGAGTCGTGCAACCGCATCGTGACACTAATGTTGCGGCGCATTGTCTGCCGCGCCGGAGCGTGGCGTTTGCGCAACGAATGCGCTTAAGCGAGAACGATCGCCGCGCAATTGCGTCCGTAATCGCCCTCGCTTCTCAGCACGGCGCGGCGGTTGGAGAAGAAATCCTCCGCCTCGGCGCAGGTATCGTTCGGAAGAACGCCGATCTTTGAGACGCCATGCTCCCGCAGCCGATGCGCGCAATAGCCAGGCAGGTTGAACTGATACCGGTCGCCCGCGCCGGGAGCGAAATAAAAGACGTTGGCGGAATCGTCCGCGAGGAAGCGGTCCCGGAATTCGGGGCCGACTTCGTAGCTCGCCTGCTGGATCGTGGGGCCGATGGCGCAGGATATGTCCGGGAGGCGCGCCCCGGCGCGGACCATCTCGTCGAGCGCCGCTTCGATCACCCCGCCGAGCGCGCCTTTCCAGCCCGCATGCGCCGCCCCGATCACCCCGGCTTTCGCGTCGTGAAAAAGGATCGGCGCGCAATCGGCCGTGAGGATCGAGAGCGCGATCCCCGGCTCGGTCGTCACCATCGCGTCGGCCTCAACGCCAGCGCTGGAGAGGTTGGCGTCGATCCGCACCGCCTTTGCCGAATGCACCTGGTAGAGCCCGGCGAGTTTATCCAGCGCAACGCCCATGCCCGCCGCGATCCGCGCGCGATTGGCGGCGACGTGCGCGGCGTCGTCCTTCGAGCCGCGCCCCGCGTTGAGGCTCGCATAGATGCCGCTGGACACGCCGCCGCGCCGCCCGAAAAAGCCGTGCCGCGCGCCAATGAGCGGCGAGAAAAACGCTGGCGGCGCTTCGCCTAGAAGCCGGCCGGCGGCGGAAGATTGGGGCTTGAAAGACATGTCGCTTTAAATAGGTCGCCCATCTGATCGGGCGCGGTCAAACGCTGATAATCACGCCCAAGCTGCTCCGTGATCTCAGGGTGCTGCTGCGCCAGCGCATGGGTGCGTTGATCGAGCCCGAGCGCGCGCAGGAAATCGCGCTGCGGAATCGCATCCGCCACCGCGAGTCCGGACGCGCGCGCAAGGCGTTTGATCGCGCCGAAATCGACATGCGCCGTGAGATCCGCGATGCCGATATCGTCGAGCACATAGGATTTTTCGTGCGCGCGCATCGCTTGCAGCGTGTCGCCCGCGCCGTCGCCGCCATAATCGATGATGAGCGCGCGCGAGGGCGCGGCGTGAAAACGCGCGGCGATCAGATCGATCCACGTGGGCAGGGCAGGTGCGATCTCCGCGATGGCGCCGTCTTCGGCATCCGCCAGCGTGGGTGGAATGATGGCCGCGCTGAGCAGCGCGATGTCGCTTGCAAGGCCGAAAGTGAGTTCGCCTTCGTCGTCGCGGCCAAGCAGCCGTTCACGCCATTGCCCGTCGCGCCGCACGAATTGCCGGATCGGCAGGCAATCGAAAAACTCATTCGCAACGATGATCGAAGGGCCGGCGGGAATATCTTCAAACCGTTCGTGCCATGTCGCTTTCGCGCCAACGTTTGCGAGTGACGCGCTCTGCTTGCGCCTCAGCCCTTCGCCGATCTCAAGCATGTGAATGCGTGCGGCTTTACGAAACGCGGGCGACAGCTTCGCAGCGCGCCACGCATCGCTCATCAGAACGCCGTTGCCCGGACCGAGCTCGATAAGGTTGAAGGGATCAGGCTTTCCAATCTGCTCCCACTCATGCACGCACCAAAGCCCGATCAACTCGCCGAACATCTGCGAAATTTCCGGCGACGTCGTGAAATCGCCCGTGCCGCCAATATCGGCGTTGCGGGCATAATAGCCGCCCTCCGGATCATAGAGCGCATGCGTCATGAATTGCGCCACACTCATCGGCCCGTCGATCGCGATCTGTGCAATGAGGCGCTGCTGAAGCGTTGTCACGCTGCTTTCTCAACGGGCGTCTTCAGCGAACGCGCAATGAGCCATGCGCCTGCGGCGATCATTGGCAGCGAAAGCAACATGCCCATCGTGACATAGCCCCGCAAAAACTCCGGCATTTGCGCGTCGGGCTCGCGAACCAGCTCAACAAGCGCGCGGAACAAGCCATACCCCGCAAGAAAAATGCCTGTATTCATCCAAGGCCGCTTCAATGAATCGAAGCGATGCGTCGCAATGAAGATGAGCGCAAACAGCACGATCCCTTCAAGCGCCGCTTCGTAAAGCTGGCTTGGATGTCGTGGCTCTGGCCCGCCCGATGGAAACGCCATCGCCCACGGCGCATCGCTTGGCCGGCCCCACAATTCTCCGTTCACGAAATTCGCGACGCGCCCGAAGAATAAGCCGATGGGCACGCAGCCCGCGACGATATCGGAAACAGAAGAAAGCGGCGCTTTCTTTTCCCGGCAGAAATAGAGCGTTGCGAGCACGACGCCGATAAAGCCGCCGTGAAAGCTCATGCCGCCTTCCCAGATTTTCAGGATCGTGAGCGGATCGTCCGCGATCAGCGCGCGCGAAGCAGGATCGGGCAGCATGTAAAACAACACGTAGCCGAGCCGCCCGCCAACGATGACGCCAAGCGTCGCCCAAAAGAGAAAGTCGTCCGTGTCGGCGGCCGTGATCGGCGCGGCCCCAGGCGTCCACAAGCTCTGCTTGCGGATGAGATAAACCATGTACCGCCAACCCAAGACGAGCCCGGCGATGTAAGCGAGCGCGTACCAGCGCAGCAGGAACGGCCCCAATTCCACGCTGCCGAGCGTGAACGGGCCAAGCCGCAGCGCGACCGGATCAAGATTCGGAAATTGCAGAACCGCTTCGATCATGCCGCGCTCTTATCCTGTTTCCGTGACGCGCCAAACTCCCGGAATCCCAGTGCAGCCCCATGCAGGGGAGCGCCGTTGCGCCGTCCCCCGCATCTCCCTAAGTGTTAAGGCATGACGCAAAGCACAGTTCTCGACGATTTCGCCAAGCTGATGACCGGCGCGATGGGCATGGCCCAGGGCGTTGGCGATGAGGCCAAAAGCTTCATGCGCTCGCAGGCCGATCGCTTCGTGGCCGAAATGGACCTCGTCTCCCGCGAAGAGTTCGAAGTGGTCAAAGAATTGGCTGAGAAGGCGAAGGCTGAGGCGGATTCGCTTCGTGAGCGAGTGGCGCTGCTCGAAGCTGCGCTTAAAGCTCGATAACGGCGTTAAGAAGATTGAGACCTTTTCCGTTCGAACCTAGCTTCGCTTTGGGGAACGATTCGATCACGCAGCTCAAGCGTGGCCCAAGGGAGGTCAGGACGGCGCTCGCCGGAAGACCGGCGCGCGCTCTGGCCACAGAGGGGGCGCATTGATGTCACTGTACTATACCGACGGCGAAGAGAACGTAACCGATCCGATGGATCTGGTCGAAAGCGTTGTGGCTTCAGATGACCGCTTCTCCGTCGAGCGGGCCGAGGACGGCGACGTCCAATTCTATTTCAAAGGCGTGTGGACCGAAGCCGCGGGCTACTTCTCGTATCGGGATGAATTGCCGGCGCTGCTCTTCACGCTTGGCTTCGATCTCCAAGCGACCGACGCGAACATTCTCAACACGATGAAACTCGCGGCGATGATCAATGAAAACCTCTGGCTCGGGCATTTCGATGTCTGGTCGGACGATGGCTCGATCGTGTTCCGCCATTCCGCACCGATGATTGGCCGCGAGGAAATTTCTCCCGGTGAGGTGCAAGCGCTTCTCGCGGCGGCCCTCGATGCGGCAGATCGCTTCTATCCCGCATTCAAATTCGTGATTGAAGGCGTCTCGCCGGAAAAAGCGGTAGAAGCGGCGATGTTCGAGGTCGCGGGCGAGGCGTAATCGCCCCTGGAAGAAAGATTGAGCGTATGAGCGGGAAAGACTCCCCATCGGTCGCGCTTGTTGGCGCGGGCGCAATGGGCGGCGCACTCGTACGCGGTTGGATCGAAGCTGTGCGCAAGGGCGGTGGGCTGACGCTCACTGTTCTTGAGCCGCGCTTCGATCAGGCATTGCAGGAAGCGCTCGAAGCTGTCGGCGCCGTCCTCAATCCCCCAGCGCCTGGCCCGGCCGATGTTGTTGTGCTCGCGGTGAAGCCGCAGCAATTCCTGGCGACGATCAACGACGTCAAACAATTCATCGGCGAAAATACTTTGGTGCTGTCCGTCATGGCGGGCGTAACGCTCGGAACGCTGACGCGGGAATTGGGCGTTGAGCGTGCGATCCGCGCCATGCCAAACACGCCGGGCCAGATTGGGCAGGGCGTCACCGCCTATGTCGCCGCAGGCGCTTGCACTGCGGAAGATCGCGCCCTTGCAGAACAATTGCTGACGCCGCTCGGCAGCGTTGAGCCTCTGCCTGCGGAGCGCTTGATGGATGTGGTGACGGCTGTGTCCGGCTCCGGTCCGGCATACGTGTTTTTGCTCGCGGAAGTGCTCGCGCGCGCAGGCGAACTTGAGGGCCTCGATCCCGACGTGGCGCTGCGCCTTGCGGAGCGCACTGTCGCGGGCGCCGGCGCGTTGATGCTGCAAACGGGCACGCCGCCATCCGTTCTGCGCAAGCAGGTCACCTCGCCGGGCGGCACGACAGAAGCTGCCCTCGACGTGTTGGCTGCTGGCGATGGTCTTGGCCCGCTCATGCGCAAAGCGGTGAACGCCGCCGCGCAACGCTCTCGCGATCTCGGTAAAAGCTAGCTCACCTCGCGCGAAGGCTCGTATAATGCGGGCCGCCACGAACGGAGAAAGCTGTGAGCCTCGATTCCGCCATCCGCCGCGATCTCGCCCGCGCCGCGCTGACACTCGCCGCAACGAAGCCATGGTCGCAGATCACGCTCGTTGATCTCGCGCACGCGTCTGCACGGCCGGTATCTGATTTTTACGGCGCAACGCTCGCGGACGCTGTCGATTGCGCCGAGGAGGCGTTCGACCGCGCGATCTCCGAAGGCTTGGAGAAACTCGACAATACGCAAAGCGTACGCGATCGCCTGTTCGATCTCATCATGAAGCGTTTCGAAGCGATGGAGCCGCATCGCGAAGCTGTGCTCGCGATGGAAGCGGGCGCCGACCGCGATCCCTTGGCAATGAGCGCAGGCCATAACAGAAGCGTGCGCTGCGCGCGGTGGGTGCTCACGCTGGCGGGGCTGGAGGCCGATCACATGACGGGCCAAGCGCGCGCGCAAGGCCTCGGCGTCATCATTGGTCAAGCGCGCGCGGCCTGGCGCACTGATACGGACGGCGATTTCGCGAAGACGATGGCGAGCCTCGATAAAAATCTACGCCGCGCCGAGGAAATGTTTGGCCGTTGGGCGGGCTTCGATCCCAAACCAAAAGCCGAAACGCCGCCCGCAACGTAAACGCTAAGCCTTCTTTTCCAGCATCTCCGTGAGGCGCGCGACGGCGGCGGTGAGCTGCGCGATTTCAGTCTCACGCAGCAAATCCACTTTGTGATGCAGCGTTTCGATTTCGAGCTCGGCCTTTTGGTTGACTTCGAAATCCAGCACGCCGCGCCGCCGGTCGACCTCCGATTGCCGGTTCTGGCTCATCATGATGATCGGCGCGGTATAGGCCGCCTGAAACGACAGCATCAGATTGAGCAGGATGAACGGAAACGGATCGAGCGGATGCGCGGCGCTGGCGTTGTAAACGAGCCATCCGATGAGCAGCACGCTCTGCGTAATCACAAAGCCCCATGAGCCGACATGGCTCGCGATCCAATCGGCGGCCTGCTGTGCGAAACTGTCGGGCTTCTGCACGACGATCGGCTTTTGGTGGCGGCGTAGGCGCGCGCGTTCGCGCAGGGCTTTAAGAGCGTCGAGTTCGGCTTGGTTCATATGGGCCTCCGGTGTGGAGGCTTAGCGCAGTTTGCGGCGAGGCGGCTAATCCTGCGGCCAGGGATAGCGGTAGACGAGTTCGACATGGCGCGCATGCACGGCTTCCGCGAGCGGATCGTTCTGGTCCGATAAAAACGCGTGCTTTTGAAAGTAGCCTTTGCCCGGTAATCCCGTCTCTTCCGAAACGACAAGCGCGCACAGCGGCGGCGCGCGCGCAATGCGGTCTTGCTCCGCGATTTTATCGAGCGCGCCCCACAAAGTCGGCTGCACCAGCGTTGAGATCGGAATGCGTTCCGCTTCGGCCGCCGCGCGAAGTGCGTTCTCGGCTTCCTTGTAAGTGAACGGCGCTTCCTGCGCGCGCGCTTTCGCGACGAGGAGGCGGCGCAAGATCGCGACCATTACCGGATCTTGCCCGCCCGCCCACGCAAGCGAACGCATCGCGAGACTGGGCTCCCCGATGTTCTTGCCGAGCGCGCGCATCACGGCGAGCCAGCCTTCGTGATCCAGCTTGCCGTCCCAATCGCATAGATCGGCGGCGTGAACGCGCGCGAATTCCTCGGGTAGGGCGGTTTTGGTCAGAAACGCGATGATGAGACAGCTGCGCGCAAGCCCGATGCGCATCTCTTCCAAAACCCACGCGCTCCTCAGCGCTTCCGGCGTAACGCACGCAAGAATCGCTTTTGCAGCAATCGCTTCTTGCCTCAGCGTCTCGTCGAAATATTCGCCGGGCAGAATATGCGCGTCGAACCAAACATCCGCGCCAAGATCGGCGAGCGCGGACGCAATCGCTTCAACACGCGGCCGCTCCTGGCGTTTGTAGGAGATGAAGACGTCGGGCATTTATGTTTTTGAACTCGGCTCGTGCCATGCATCGTCGTATGTGCGCATATGCTCCGGCAACAGAAAATCGTCGTAGAGATCGCGCCATTGTGGATTGCACTGCTCAATCAAATCGAGCTTCCAGGAGCGGCGCCATTTCTTGAGTTCTTTTTCGCGTGAGATGGCGGTGGCTATATCGCTGTGCCGCTCCCACCACGCCAGCATCGTGCAGCCATGCTTTCGCGAGAAACCAGCGACACGGCCTTCGCGATGCTCAAGGCCACGATTGAGGAGATCGCTTGTCACGCCAAGATAAAGCGTGCCGTTGCGTCCATTCGTGACAATATAAACCGCGATCAGATCGTAGCGCGCCATGTGCGTTTGCTAATGTGCGCCGCTCGCGGCGTCATCTCAAATTTGAAAGCGCACATTGATGCCGTCATTCCGGACGCGCGCATCGCGCGCGATCCGGAACCCAGGGGCAAACGCCGCAACCTTGGCCCCTGGGTTCCGGGTTCTTGCTCCGCAAGCCCCGGAATGTCGGATGCTGCCAGGCTTGCTAAAAAGATTTGGCGACGCTGGCGCGATTGATTGAACTTAACTCCCCTTCCTCCGTCTCCCACGATAAGCATTCCCGCCGCCCTTCTTCCCCGGCATGCCGCGCGCGAGCGCTGGATCGGTTCGTCCTTTCACAGCATCCTCCGCGCCTTCACGCACAGCGCTTTCGCGCGCGAGCGGATCGTCTGAGATCAGCAATTCGCGTTCCTGCAAGCGTTTGATCTCATCGCGCAGACGCGCGGCGGTTTCGAATTCCAAATTGGCGGCGGCTTCGCGCATCTCTTTTTCGAGATCGGCGATATAGGTTTTGAGATTATGGCCCACCATGCCGTGCTGCGGGCCTTTTTTGCCGGCTTTATCGAGCTTCTTGAACCCGAGCGGATCGCCCACATCGACCGTGAGCGAATCTTTCTCGTAAACGCTGTCGAGAATATCGGCGATGCGCGAGCGCACGCTTTGGGGCGTGATATTGTTCGCGAGATTGTAGGCGTGCTGCTTCTCCCGGCGGCGCGAGGTCTCAGCCATCGCGCGCTCCATCGAGCCGGTGATCTTGTCCGCGTAGAGAATGACTTTGCCGTCGACATTCCGCGCCGCACGCCCGATCGTCTGCACCAGCGAGGTTTCGGATCGCAGAAAGCCTTCCTTGTCCGCATCCAAAATCGCGACCAGCCCGCACTCGGGAATGTCGAGGCCTTCGCGCAAAAGATTGATCCCGATCAGCACGTCGAACACGCCGAGCCGCAAATCGCGAATGATCTCGATGCGCTCCACCGTGTCGATGTCGGAGTGCATATAGCGCACGCGCACGCCTTGCTCGTGCATATATTCCGTCAAATCCTCCGCCATGCGTTTCGTGAGAACGGTAACGAGCGAGCGCAAATCTTTCTTCGCCGCATCCTTCACTTCCGCGATCACGTCGTCGACTTGGCTCGCATTGTCCTTTGAGACAGGCCGCACTTCGACAGGCGGATCGATCAAACCAGTGGGGCGAATGACTTGCTCGGTGAAGACGCCGCTCGTGCGATCCATTTCCCACGGGCCCGGCGTCGCTGAGACATGCACCGTCTGCGGACGCATCACGTCCCATTCCTCGAATTTGAGCGGACGATTATCCATGCAAGAGGGCAGGCGGAAGCCGTAATCGGCGAGCGTCTTTTTGCGATTGAAGTCGCCGCGATACATCGCGCCGATCTGCGGAATCGTCACGTGGCTTTCATCCGTGAAGATGAGCGCATTGTCCGGAATATATTCGAACATGGTCGGCGGCGGCTCGCCCGGCAGGCGCCCGGTGAGATAGCGCGAATAATTTTCGATGCCCGCGCACGAACCCGTCGCCAGCATCATCTCCATATCGAAATTCACGCGCTGTTCGATGCGCTGCGCTTCCAGCAGCTTGCCTTCTTGCTTGAATACGGCAAGCCGGAGCTTCAACTCCTCCTTGATGAGGTCGACAGCCTGATTGAGCGTCGGGCGCGGCGTTACATAGTGCGAATTCGCATAGACCTTCACGGCATCGAGCCGCGTGATCTTCTTGCCCGTCAGAGGGTCGAATTCGTCGATGCTTTCCACATCATCGCCGAAGAACGAAATCCGCCACGCGCGATCTTCCTGGTGAACTGGGAACACTTCGACATTGTCGCCGCGCACACGGAAAAGGCCGCGCGCGAAGCCTTGCTCGTTGCGTTTGTATTGAAGCGCGACGAGATCGCGGATCAGATCCTGCTGGCCGTATGCATCGCCAACCTTCACCGTGAACGTCATCGCTGTGTAAGTTTCGACCGAGCCGATGCCGTAAATGCACGACACGGAAGCCACGATGATCACATCGTCGCGTTCCAGAATCGCGCGCGTCGCGGCGTGCCGCATCCGGTCGATCTGCTCGTTGATGTTGGATTCTTTTTCGATGTAGGTGTCGGTGCGCGGCACATACGCTTCCGGCTGGTAATAATCGTAATACGAGACAAAATATTCGACGGCGTTTTCTGGGAAGAAGTTTTTGAATTCGCCATAGAGCTGCGCCGCGAGCGTTTTATTCGGCGCGAGCACGAGCGCAGGGCGCTGCAATGTCTCGATCACCTTCGCCATCGTGAAAGTCTTGCCCGAGCCAGTGACGCCGAGCAGCACTTGGTCCTGATCGCCTTTTTTCGCGCCTTCCACCAATTCCGCGATCGCGGTCGGCTGGTCCCCCGCGGGCGTATAATCGGAAACCAGTTTGAACTTCTTGCCGCCCTCAAGCTTCTCCCAGGCGCGCTCGGGCCTATGCGGCGTCCACATCGCGCCGGTCTGATCGAACACGAAGCCGGCGGCGGGCGCTTCGGAAACGCCGGAAGGTTTTGGGGAACGGGCCATGAACGATGAAATTAGGGATTTTGCGATCCCAGCGCCAGTTGGCAGGGCCGCCCAATTCGCACGGCATGGTGAGCGTATTTTAAGAATGTTTCGAAACCGCACGTTTATGCAGGGAGTGTAGCGGTTGCCGTGTGCGCTTCTTTCTATCTCTAGCTTTGATGGCTGGCCTTGCCGCTTGCGCGCAGCCTCATGCGGCTGCCCCCGCTGAGCACGCATTTTCCGCCGAGCAATCCGCGCTCGTGAACGCGGATTTGGAAGGCGCCTGGCGCGGTGAGGCGATCGTGCGCGATGCGCCGGATAGTCAGCCGCGCCGCGAACTTATCATGCTCACGATCCGGAAGCGCGCCGATGGCGGCTTATCGGTCACGACCGATAGCTCTGAAGGCATGCGCGCCTCGCGGGTCGGCTATGTCTACCAAGACGGCGCTGTGATTGCGGAGAGCGCGGCTGGCGAACCGGAAGTCACGACCGTCACAGCCTTCGAGGGTGGGAAGGGGCGCTGGCGCCTCGAAGGCAAGACCGGTGAGACCCGCGTGCAGCAGGCCCTGTCAGGCGACCGCTTCCGCCGCCGCGTCGAGTATAAACCGCCCGGCCAATCCGAATTCGTCGTCATGTATGCCGGGGAATTCGCGCGTGTTGAGACCGCCGCGCCGGAAATCGTCGCCGAAATGGCCCCGCACTAGCCGGCGTGCCGGGCCGGGGGTAACGCCGCCATATTGCGCGCGCTTTCCAGCCTGTAATGTCCCGCCATGAATTTGCGGGACGTTTTCATCACCGGCGCTGGCGCTTTCCTGCCAGGACCGCCCATCCCGAACGAGCGGATCGAGGCGCATATCGGCCGCGTCTACGGCCGTGACTCTTTCTTGGGCAAACGGGCGCTGCGTTGGAATGGCGTCGAAAGCCGCCACTATGCGTTGGACGACGCGGGCCGCGTTCTGCACTCCAATGCGGAGATGTGCGCCCGCGCTGTCGAAGCCGCGCTCGATGACGCTGGCGCCTCGCGCCGCGATCTGACCTTCCTCGCCGCCGCCACAACGCAAGGCGATCTGCTCGTGCCCGGCCACGCGAGCGCGGTGCAGGGCGAGTTGGGCGGTCCAGCGATGGAGATCGCAAGCTTCCAATCCGTATGCGGCTCTTCGTTGATGGCGGCGAAAACGGCGTGGCTCAACGTGCGCGCACGCGAACATGATGTCGCCGCCGCATGCGCAGGCGAATTCTCTTCACGCTGGTTCAGGCCCGAATTCTATGAAGGTACCGCGTTGTGCGATGAGAAGGGCAGGCTGCGTGCGGAGGCGGATTTCCTGCGGTTCACGTTGTCCGACGGCGCCGGCGCGATCGTGCTGCGCGACAAGCCCAACCGCGATGCACTGTCGCTGCGCATAGATTTTATCGACATCATCTCGCTCGCTGGCGCCTTTGATTCATGCATGTGGGCGGGCGCTACGGTCGATGGCCGCGCCGATATGAAAAACGGCTGGCCTCATGCAGGCCCGCGCGCAGCACACGAAGCGGGAGCGATCGCGCTATTACAGGATTTCGATTTGCTGAAGCGTGTTATTCGCGCCTGGGTTGGCGAATATCTTAAGAAGGTGGATGCGCGCCGCATCGTTCCATCCGAAGTCGATCATCTCCTCTGCCACTATTCCGCCAAGAGTCTGCGTGCAGAGATCGTCCAGCTTTTGGAGGACACCGCCGGAATGATCCCGGAAGAGAAGTGGTTCTCTATATTGCGTGAGAAGGGCAATATCGGCGCAGCGTCAATCTGGGTGATGCTCGACGCTTTTCTAAAGTCGGGACGGCTTGAACGCGGCCAGAAAGTGCTATGCGTCGTGCCCGAAAGCGGCCGCGCTCTGGTCGGCTTTATGATGCTGGAGGCAGTGTGAAGAATTCTCGGCGGCTTGGATGCGCGCGTGCAGCGTTTCTCGCGCTGGCTTTGACATCGGCGGCGCCTATCGCGGCACATGCTGAAGCAGCTGCGCAGCAAGCGCAATCGCATGGCGTGCCAGTTCAGGAAGTCGTGTCGCCGAATGGCATTCGCGCCTGGCTCGTGTCGGACGACACCGTGCCGATGATCGTGCTCAATGCGTATTGGAAAGGCGGCTCTGCCCTTGAAGAACCGCGCATGACCGGCCTCACCGGCGTGATGACGGATATGCTGAGCGAAGGCGCGGGCGATCTCGATTCCAACGCCTTCAAGGTGCGTCTTGAAGAATTGAACATGCAGCTCGGCTTTTCATCGAGTTGGGATGGCGTCTCGATGGGCCTCGTCACGCTCACGCAAAATCGCGATGCGGCATTCGAGATGGCGCGCGTTGCGTTGATGTCGCCGCGTTTTGATGCGCCGCCGCTGGAGCGCATCAAGCGTCAATTAGCGGTGTCGATCCGTCAGCGCGAAACCAACCCCAGCTACATCGCCAATCTCGCGCTCGATCAAGCGCTCATTCCCGATCATCCCTATGCGCGCCGTGCGACGCTTGCGAGTGTCAACGCGATCAATCGCGCCGCGCTTGTGAATTGGCGCGCACAATTGTTGAAACGCGCGCGTCTGCAAATCACCGTGGTCGGCGATATCGACGCCGCGACACTTGGCCCGCTGCTCGATCGCACATTCGGCGCGCTTCCTTCCGGAGAAGCGGCGCTCGCCGTTCCGCAAGCTGCGCAGCGGCCGCCCACGCCATTGATCGTGCGCCCATTGCCGCAACCACAGAGCCTGATTCTGTTCAGTGCGCCGGGCATCGATGATGACGATCCAGATTGGATTCCGCTTGCCGTCGCGAATTACATTCTTGGCGGCGGCGGTTTTTCTTCGCGCCTGATGGATGAGGTGCGCGAGGAGCGGGGCCTTGTGTACGGCATCTCGACAACGAATTCCGTGCGCGATGGCGCAGCTTTCATTCGCGGGGCTGCGCAGACGCGCAACGAAAGCGTCGGCGAGGCGATCGAAACGACGCGTGCGGAAATCGGCCGGCTTTATCGCGATGGCCCGGCGCAAGCTGAGGTGGATGACGCAATCCGCTATCTCACGGGCTCATTCGCGCTTGATCTCGATTCCAATGTAAAAATCGCGAGTACGCTTTTTAGCTATCAGGCTGCTGGCCGTCCGATTGATTACATCAACCGCCGCAATGATCTGATCCGCGCGGTGACGCGTGATGATGTTGTCCGGGTCATGCGCCGCCTTTATGACCCGGCGAAATTCACCTTCGTAGCGGTGGGCCAGCCTGCAGGCCTCGATGGGCAACCGCCGCCGCCGGCGCAAACCGCGCAGTAGCGCCGCCGGCAATTCCGCGTTTGACTATGTAGTCTCCGTCGTCTTTTTAAGAGCGATAGGGAGCACGTCATGAAATTCGTTTTGGAATTGCCTGTCGATCACGTCCAAGAGGGCAAGGAGTTTATCGGCCAGGAAGCGCTGGTTGAAATGGCGCAAACGGCGGAGAAAGCGGGTTTCGACGGCGTCGCCGTGACGGATCACCCGGCGCCAACCGGGCGTTGGCTTGATGCTGGCGGCCACTATGCGCAAGACCCGTTCGTCATGTTGGCGATGGCTGGCGCGGTGACGAAGAAAATTAAGCTACTCACATATCTGCTGGTTGTTCCCTACCGCAATCCATTCCTATCGGCGCGTGCGGTTGCGAGCCTGGATGTATCGACCGAAGGGCGCGTTATTCTTGGCGTGGGCGCCGGTTATCTCAAAGGTGAGTTCAAGGCTCTCGGTGTTGATTTCGACACCCGCAACGAACGTTTCGATCAAAACATCGAAGCGATGCGCGCCGCGTGGGAGAATGACGAGTTCACCTTCAGCGGCAATGGTTTTGAAGCGCTCGGAAATCGCATTCTGCCGCGTCCGCTTCAAAAAACCGTGCCGATGTGGATCGGCGGCAATTCCAAGGAAGCCATTCGCCGCACCGTGAAATACGCACAAGGCTGGATGCCGCTGGTGTCCCTTGGCTCGACCGGCATTACTCAAACAGCGCGTACAGCGGCTATCCCAAGCTTCGAGGAATTGGCCGATCGTCTCAACTACATGAAGCAATATGCCGCCGAACTCGGAAAAACCGCACCGACCGATCTCATCGTCACCGTCTATCCAAGCTTTACGGGTGAAGCAGGCGAAGAGAGCAATTTCAGGGAGCGCTATGACATGTTCGCCAAAGCAGGCGTGACGTGGGCGCCAATACGTGCGGCCGGCCGCACACGAAAAGAGTGGATCGAAAACGCGATGCGTGGCGGCGAAATCATCGCCAAGACGCGTTGATCCGTGGGCGCGGCGCTACGGCGCCACGCGTTCATCTTTCACCTCGGTGAGCGTCGCGGCCCCAAGATTGCGCGCGATCAAATGTGTCCACACATCTTCCGCTGTCTCGCCGTAAGCGAACAGCGTGAGGTCATCTTCCGTGATCATGCCGTTCTCGAGCAGCGTGTTGAAATTCATGACGCTGCGCCAATAGGCTTCATCGAATAAAACGACTGGTAGGCGCCGCGCTTTGCCAGTCTGGCGCAGCGTGAGAATCTCGAACAATTCATCGAGCGTGCCGAACCCGCCCGGGAATACGACCAGCGCATTGGCGCGCATAGCCAAATGCATTTTGCGCATCGCGAAATAGTGGAAGCGGAATGTGAGATCCGGCGTCGTGAACGGATTGGGCGTCTGCTCGTGTGGCAAAGAAATGTTGAAGCCGATTGTTGGCGCGCCGGCATCCGCAGCGCCGCGATTGGCCGCCTCCATGAGACCTGGGCCGCCGCCCGTCGCGATCACATTCTCACGCAGGCCCTTGTCGGCGAGGAGAGCGCCCCCGCGCTCTGACGCAATGCGTCCAAACGCGCGCGCCGCCGCATACCAAGCCGCATGTTTCGCCGGTCCGTCTTCCCGAACCCGGGCGCTGCCGAACACGACGATGGTGGAATTGACGCCCCAGGCCCTCAGCGCCTGCTCGGCTTTCTCATATTCGAGCTGAAACCGGACGCCGCGCTGCCGGTCCGCCAGCATGAAATCCTGATCGAGCGCGGCCAGGCGATAAGAAGGCGAATCGAGTTGGGCTTGCGTAGGGGGAAAGACATTGTCGGGCATGAGCTTGGCATTCCATCGCGCGGCGCGGTTGTCGAGCCTTACGGACCGGCGTGATAGGATGCGATTCATGCCGATCCGCCGCCTGCCGCCAGAAGCCGTGAACCGCATCGCCGCGGGCGAGGTGATCGAACGCCCAGCCGCTGCCGTCAAAGAGCTTGTGGAGAACGCGCTCGATGCGGGCGCGCAACGCGTCGCAATTACGATCGCGCGCGGCGGCCTATCGCTGATTCGCATTGAAGACGACGGCCACGGCATTCCGGCGGCGGAACTGCCGCTTGCGGTGGAACGGCATGCAACATCGAAATTGACCGCTGACCCAGGCGGCGGCGTCGATCTTTTGAACATCGCCACGATGGGCTTTCGCGGCGAGGCGCTGCCTTCGATTGGCGCCGTCGCGCGGCTATCGATCACGTCGCGGGCGCGCGATCTTGAAGATGCTTGGCGGATTGATGTGGAAGGCGGCGCCTTATCGGAGCCTGCGCCTGCATCTTGGGGCGGGCTCTCGCAAAGCGGCGCGATCGTTGAGGCGCGCGATCTTTTCTTCGCAACTCCGGCGCGTCTGAAATTCATGAAAAGCGAACGCGCCGAAGCGATGGCGATCACGGACGTGATTAAGCGCCTCGCGATGGCGCGGCCCGACGTCGCTTTTTACTTGGAGAACGAAGGCCGCGCGACATTGAAGCTCGCGGCGGAACGCGATCCCGAACATGAGGGCCGGCGCCGCCGTCTCGCCGCGATCCTCGGCGCAGACTTCGCGCCCAACGCGCTCGAACTTGATCAGATGCGCGATGCTGTGCGTCTCACAGGCTTCGCGGGCTTGCCGACTTTGCATCGCGGCACACGCGAGCATCAACATCTTTTCGTCAATCAGCGCCCCGTGAAGGATAAGCTGATCGTCGGCTCGGTGCGCGCAGCCTATCAAGATTTGCTGGCGCGCGATCGCCATCCCGTTGTGGCGCTGTTTCTCGATCTGCCGCCAGAAGAAGTGGACGTAAACGTCCATCCGGCGAAAACCGAAGTGCGCTTCCGCGATGCAGCGCGCGTGCGCGGTTTGATCATCGGCGCGCTGCAACATGCCCTTGCAGGCGCTGGCCATCGCGCATCAACGACGGTCGCGCAATCGGCGCTCAATTCCGTACGCGCGCATATTTCGCCGCAATTACCGCTGCGCGCTTGGCAAATGGCGGAAAGCGCGATCGCGCCCGGCGATTTCATCATGCCGAGTGCGCGCGCCGATTATGCGCCGCCGTCTTCAGCCAATTACGGGGGCGCAGCCCTAAGCGAAGCAGGGGGCGTCAATGCGGCGTCCGTCACACAATTCACGCCGCTCACAGATAGCGCGCCCGTAAACGGCGGGGCCGACCAAGAGTTTTTTCCGCTCGGCGCCGCGCGCGCGCAAATCCATGAAACCTACATCGTCGCGCAAACCGAGGACGGAATCGTCATCGTCGATCAGCACGCTGCGCACGAACGGCTCGTATATGAGCGCATGAAAGCGATGCTCGCCAATGGGGGTGTCAAACGGCAGGCTTTGCTTATTCCCGATGTCGTCGATCTCGATCCAGCGGAAGCCGAGGCCATTCTGGCGCGCGCAGAGGAGCTTAGCGAACTTGGCCTCGTGATCGAACCGTTTGGTGTGGGCGCCATTCTCGTGCGTGAAACGCCCGCTTTGCTGGGGCATGTCGACGCGCGTGGCTTGCTGAAGGATTTAGCGGACGATCTCGTGGAACTCGGCGATGCGCATGCGCTGAAGGAGCGTCTCGAAGAAGTGTGCTCCTCGATGGCATGCCGCGGTTCGGTGCGTGCAGGCCGCAGGCTCACTGCCGATGAGATGAACGCGCTGCTCCGGCAAATGGAGGCGACGCCGTTTTCGGGACAGTGCAATCACGGCCGCCCCACCTAATTTGAGCTGAAGCTTGCCGACATTGAAAAGCTGTTCGGCCGAAGATGAAAGAAGCTCGATGAGTGAATTTCAGCGCGCGTTTGGTCTTTTCCAGAACGGCGACCTTGCGGGCGCCGAAAAAGCGTTGCGCGCGCTTGTCGCCAAAACGCCTGCTGACGCGAACGCGCTCCATCTCCTGGGCGGTGTTTTGCACGCGCGCGGCCGCAGCGAGGCTGCGTTGCAATGGTTTGAGCGCGCAGGAAAATTTGCACCGCAAGACCTTTCGATCGCGTTCAACCATGCCAACGTGCTCGCCGCGCTCGGGCGTCACGAAGAAGCGGTCGCCGCATTTGATCGCGTGCTGAAATTAGCGCCGCGTGACGGCGAAGCGCTCTATGCGCAAGGCGCATCCTACCTTGCCATTCGCCGTCACGAAGAAGCGCTCGCATGTTTTGACGCCGCCACGGCGCTTGGCGTTCGCAAGCCCGATATGCAAGTGAATCGCGGCGCGGCGCTTGCGGCGTTGAAGCGCCACCAAGATGCGCTGGATATTTTTGACGCCGCGCTGGCGCAAACACCGAACGATATGAAGGCGCACTACAATCGCGGCGCCGCTCTGATCGACCTTGACCGTTATGAAGACGCGCTCGCAGCGTTCGAGCGCGCGCTCGCAATCGACCCGAACTACCCTGAAGCGCGTGCTGGCCGCGGTTCCGCTCTCGGCACGCTGGGCCGCACAGAGGAGGCGCTCGCCGAAATTGGCGCAGCGCTCGCGGGCGCGAAGGTCAGTCCTGATTGCTATCGGATCAAAGCGCAAATTCTGCTGCACGCGAACATGGATGGCGTTGAAGAGAATATCGATCGCTTCATCGCCGCCCGTCCGGAAGATGCTGACGCCCCGTTTACGAAAGCAGTCGATCTGCTCGCGCGCGGCGCGTTCCGCGAAGGCTGGCGCTATTATGAATCGCGTTGGGGCATGACGAAAAGCCAAAAGCCGCTTGCCGCATCGCTCGCGCCGCTTTGGCTTGGCGAAGAGGATATAGCCGGAAAATCTGTCGTTGTGATTGGAGAGCAAGGCTTCGGCGATTGCTTTCAATTCTGCCGTTTCGTGACGCGTCTCGCCGAACGCGGCGCAGATGTGATTTTGCAGGAGCGCGCCAGCACGCTTGGAATTTTGCGCAGCCTGAAAGGCGTGCGTGGCGTGTATGCATCGAGCGAGCCGGCCCCACTGACTGATTATCACATCCCAATGGGCAGTCTGATGCGCGCGCTTGCGATCCATGAGGAATCTGATGTGCGCGCCGGCGCTTATCTCTTCGCGGCGTCCGAACGCGTTGCGCACTGGCGCGATATCCTGGGCCCCGCGCGCCGCAAACGCGTTGGAATCATTTGGGAAGGCAACGTCATCGATCATCGCCAGCGCCAGCGCGCGCTCGATATGCGCTGGCTTTCGCGCTTGCTCGAAGCTGACGTTGATTTCATCAATCTCAAACTTGGCCTCAACGCTGAAGCGACAGCAGTGCTCGAAAACGCCGGCGCGCGCATGTTCGGCGACGCTACGAAAGAATTCAGCGAACTCGCCGCGTTGATTGAAGCGCTCGATATGGTGATCGCAATCGACACCGGCGTCGCGCATCTTTCCGGCGCGCTCGGCAAAGAGACTTGGGTGTTGCTGCCATTCCACGCCGATTGGCGTTGGATGCGCGAGCGGACGGATTCGCCCTGGTATCCCAGCACGCGGCTTTTCCGTCAGCAGCGCTACGGTGATTGGAGTGATCCGATTGAAGCGGCGATGGCTGCGCTCCGCCCGTAGGAAATATTTTCGTCATTCATCGTGCGCTCAGTTGCTGTGGAGATTTTAGGCGTCGCTTTTGCCTTCCCGCCGCCGCTTTGACGCTCTAAGACGGCGGCAGGGAGAAACCCGAGGGGCGGCGCATGGCGCAAATTTTTCTATCCTACGCGAGCCAAGATCGCTTGCGGATCAAACCCTTGGCCGAAGCGCTTGAAGCGCGCGGCTTTTCCGTTTGGTGGGATCGCGCGCTGGGCGCCGGGGAAGACTACGCCGCCGTGATCACGCGCGAGCTGAGCGCCGCCAAAGTCGTGATCGTTGTGTGGACCGATGCGTCCGCCGCTTCGACGTTCGTACGTGATGAGGCCGGGCGCGCCCGCGATCAGGGCCGGCTCATCCCAGTCATGCTTGACCGCGTACAAATTCCGCTGGGCTTCGGCGCGTTCCAAGCCGAGGATTTCTCCGCGTGGAACGGCCGCGCGGAAGCGGCGCAGATGCAGCTTCTGGAAGAAGCGATCCACGCCAAGCTTGAAGGCCGCGCTATTGATGGCGGCGCAGTCGCGGCCAAACGCCGGCGGCTCATGTCGCGCATCCGTATCGTGTCTGTGCTGACGGTGGTGGCCGCGATCGCGGTGATCGCCTTCGTCGGCAATCAATTCATCAACCCGCCCGAGATCGTGCAGCCGCAAGATCCGCGCAATCAGCTGCTCGATCTGGTGAACCAGGGGAAGCTGACGCCTGAACAAGCCATCGAACTTGCGCGGCTTTTGGAATCTGGCGCCTTGGGCGAAACGGAAGTTGCCGCGAATGAAGCGCCGTCCGCTGGCGCGCCCGCGCCCGACGCCGCCTCGCGCACCATGACAGCGGAGTCCGAACAACAGGTCGCGACGGTTACGTCCGCTGAGTTCGATGCGGCCTCGCGCGACACCTATCGTGAATCCATCACCCAGCTTTTGACGAGCAGTGATGTGCGCGTGCGCACGGCGGCGCTGCAATTGTCGAATGACGCGACGCGCGATGAAGCCATGCGGACGTTGTGGAGCATCGCGGAGCAGGGCGGTCCGAACGCGGCGGCGATTTACAAAGTCTGCGGCGCGGTCGGCGAAGCGAACAATCACCCGCTCGGCGTGCGTGCGCTGGAACGCGCGCGAAATGCAAACCCGCAAGACGCGCAGGTCTGGCGCATGTTGTCTTATGGCCTGCGCCGCTCGAACCAAACCGCCGAAGCGGAAGGCGCAGCGCTCGTGGGAGCGGGCCTTGAAGCGCAAGCGGAGGGCCAAACGGAAGTCGCCGAACAGCGGCTCGAACAAGCTTTGCCCAATCTGCAAGCTGTTGAAGGCCGCGCGTTCGTAGAAGGCCAATTGGGCGATGTCGCTGCACGCCGCAATGATTGGGCGGCGGCCACGTCGCGTTATCGCAGCGCGTTTGAATTGCGTGAGCGCGCCGCGCCGAACACCTCTGCCGCGCAAGGTTTGCAAGTCGATGCGCAAAAGCTCGTGCGCGCGCTGGATCGCGATGGCCGCACCGAGGAGGCGTGCCGCCAAGCTCAAGACGTGCAGCAGGATCACGAAGTCGCGCCAGCGGATCAGGAACTCGCCCAGCGCTGTCAGCGCTATCGCATAACGGTTCGGCCGCAGGTTCTGCAGCCGCAGCAGCAACAGCGTTTGCAGACGGCGCCCGCGCAGCGCATCACGCCCGCGCAATGAATGCTCAGGCGGGCTTGAGGAATTTAAGCGTCGCCGCGCCGTAATCGCGTGTGTCGAGCAGCGTAAACCCGGGCGGTTCGATCTGTTCGTCCACCCCATGCTCGAACACGATGAGCGCGTCGCTGGAAATCCAGCCGCCGGGCATGAGACTGGCGAGCGCTTTCTCGCCGAGGCCCTTATGGTAGGGCGGATCGAGAAACACGAGATCGAATGGCGCGCCGAGCCCCGCTGGTTTGGGGCCAAGATCGGTCGCGTCGCGCCGGTGAACGCGCGTGGCGCCGAATAAGCCGAGCGTCTCGACATTGGTGCGGATTGCGCCGCGCGCTGCTTCATCCGTTTCAACGAACAACGCGAAAACCGCTCCGCGCGAGAGCGCCTCGAAACCAAGCGCGCCCGAGCCGGCGAAAAGATCCAGTACGCGCCGCCTTTCGACGCCGGGCGACCAGTCGGCATGCGCCAGGATATTGAAGAGGCTCTCCCGCGCCCGGTCGCTGGTGGGGCGCGTCGCCCGTCCCTGCGGCGCTTGGAGCGCCCGGCCTTTATGCTCGCCGCCGACAATTCGCATGCGTCCTCATCGCCCGCAGCAGCGGCCGGCGCAACCGGGCGGTGGGTCACAGCGTTAGGGCTCCGGATGCGGGCAAAGGGAGCAGGCGAGGGAGACGAGGAATGAAGCCGTTTTTTGCCGCCGCGCTCGCGCTCATTTTGGCTGCGCCGGCGTTCAGCCTGCCAGATGATACGGCGCAGGCGCGCCGCTCTTATCGCGACGAATGCGCGAAATACGATTCCTATGCATGGTGCGAATGTCAGGCGTCGGGTCTGTCCCAATCGCTGACGCAGCAGGAAATGCGTCTCGCGACGGTAAGTCTGCATGATCGCTATGAACCCGCGAACGGGCAATCCGTGGCGATGACGGGCAAAGCGTCCGATCTCGTGATCCGTGAACGCGATGACGGCGTCACAGACGCATTCGAGCGTATCCGCGATGTAGAGGCTGGATTGACGGAGCCTTGCGCGCAGTTTCGCGGTCTTCCCACGAGGTCCGGCCCAAGTACGCCGAAGCCGCCGGACCAAAAACCGCCCGGCGCCACGCCGCTGAGTTAAGCCGGAACGATTGGCCGCGTTCACGCGAGCGTCATCGTCAACACAGCGTATTGACCCGGGCGCGTTGAGAAAGAACAACACCCGCATAACTTCCCGCGCATAATCGCGGCCGAAGCCAGGGCGGAGACATAAGCGATATGGATTGGAGCGCGGCCGCCGCTTTTGTTCAGGTAGTGCTGATCGATCTCGCACTCGCGGGTGATAACGCTGTGGCCGTCGGCCTCGCCGCCGCAGGCTTGCCGGACAAGCAACGGAAGCAAGCGATTTTCTGGGGCATCGTTGGTGCGCTGGTTCTGCGCATAGGCTTCGCGCTCGTCACAGTGCAACTTCTGGAGTTTCGCGGCATTTTGCTCGCGGGCGGCTTGCTCCTGTTCTGGGTGGCGTGGCGGATGTGGCAGGATTTGCAGGCCCACCGCACGCCAAGTCCGTTTGAAACACCGGAAGAGGCCGCTCACGTCGCTGAAGAAGCAGCGCACGTCGCTCCCAAAGCAAGCTTTGGCCGCGCGCTGCTGACCATCGTTGTCGCAGACGTTTCGATGTCGCTCGATAACGTGCTCGCGGTTGCGGGCGTCTCGCGGCATGAACCCATGATCATGGCGTTCGGCTTGATCTTGGCTGTCGCCCTCATGGGCGTCGCAGCAACTGTGATCGCACGCATTATCGAGAAACATCGTTGGATCGCTTATGTGGGCATTGCCATCATTCTATTCGCGGCGCTGCGCATGGTGTGGGAAGATTCACACTTTTTCTTCCCGTCGATCATTCCAGCGCTGCCAGGCTTTTTAGGCCACGCGCCGGCGGCGCACTAAGCTTTGCCAATCTGATCACGGATCACGCGGCGCGGCACTTCCTCGACCATGCCGGTTTTAAGAAGGCCGAGCTGAAATGGGCCGTAGGCGACGCGGATCAAGCGGTTTACCCGCAGCCCAATCGATTCCAGCACGCGGCGCACTTCGCGATTCTTACCTTCCGCGATCGAGACGGTGATCCAGGCATTGGCGCCTTGCTGTCGCTCAAGCGAAGCCTCAATGCGTCCATAGCGGACGCCTTCGACCGTGACGCCTTCCGCGAGTTCGTCCAATTCGGCTTGGCTGATGATCCCGTAAGCGCGCGCGCGATAACGGCGCACCCAGCCGTTCGCCGGCAATTCGAGTTTCCGCGCCAGCGCGCCGTCATTCGTCAGCAGCAGAAGTCCCTCGGACGTAAGATCGAGCCGCCCGACGGAAACGACGCGCGGCAGCCCGTCCGGCAAATGATCGAAAACGGTTGGCCGCCCGGCGGGATCCTTATGCGTCGTTACGAGCCCCGCAGGTTTGTGATAGCGCCAGAGGCGTGTCTCTTCGGCGGTCCGCACCTGCTGGCCGTCGACCAGAACTTTATCCGCGTCCGTCACTTTCACGGCGGGCGTCTCGAGCTTTTTGCCGTTAAGCTTGACGCGGCCTTCCGCGATCAGCTTTTCGGCGTCGCGGCGCGAACAGACGCCGGCGCGCGCAAGCCATTTGGCAATGCGTTCGCCTTCGACGTGCGTGAGGCCATCGGTTTTCTCGGGTGAAGCCATGTTTGCAGTTATCTATCGTTGGCGCGTGATACCAGGGCTCGAAGCGCAATTCGAGGAGGGCTGGGCCGAAGGCACAGAGGCCATTCGCCGCGAATTCGGCGGATGGGGTTCGCGGCTTCATCATGCCGGCGGCGATGTTTACATCGCCTACGCGCAATGGCCGGATGAAGAAACCTGGAAGGCGGCGTTGGAAAAGCGCATGTATCACTCCAATGATGAAGCCCGGCGCAAATATCGCGATGCGATCGTGCCCGGCACGTTTGAAACGCTGTTCGCGATGCCTGTCGTTTCCGATAAACTGGATATGCGTCACGCATGAGCGATGAGACCTTCATGCGTATGGCGATCTCCTGCGCCGAAGCCGCTGCGGCGGAAGGCGAAGCGCCGGTCGGTTGCGTGATCGTAGATAGCGCGAGCGGAGAGGTGATCGCCGAAGCCGCGAATGCGCCGATCGGAAACCGAGACCCGACCGCGCATGCGGAAATCCTTGCTCTGCGCCGCGCCGCCGAAAAACTCGGCAATTATCGCTTGCGTCCAAATCTTGCGCTCTACGTTACGCTGGAGCCTTGCACGATGTGCGCTGCGGCAATCTCGAACGCCAGGATCGCACGGCTCGTGTATGGCGCGAGCGACCCGAAAGGCGGCGCGGTGGAAAGCGGCGTGCGGTTTTTTGAATCTCCGACATGTCATTGGAAGCCGATAATTGCACGCGGTGTGCTCGCGGACGAGGGTGGCGCGCTCCTTAGAAACTTTTTCCGCGCCCGCCGTTAGGAAGAGGCCGCGAGCAGCGCTTTCGCTGCGATCACGTCATTGTCGATTTGCGCCGTCATTGCCGCGAGGCTGTCGAATTTGCGTTCAGGCCGGATGAAGCCGACGAAACTTGTTTCCGACATCCGATCGTAAACGTCAGCGTTGAAATCGAACACAAAGGTTTCAAGGCGGGGCTCGGGCAGCGTGCTTGTCGTCGGATTGAGCCCAACATTCGCAACGCCAGCGCGGGGCGGCCCGCCTTCGATCGAAACGCGCACAGCATAAACGCCAAGGCGCGGGCGCACATAATCCTTGAGCCACACATTGATCGTGGGAAATCCGATCGTCCGGCCAAGCTGTTGGCCGTGGGACACGATCCCCTCGATTGCGAATGGCCGTCCCATCAGCGCAGCTGCGTTTTCAACGCCGCCCTCGGAAATATGCGCGCGGATTGATGTTGAGGAGATGCGCTCGCCTTGGTCCGTAATGGCTGGCGCCGCGCTCACCGTAAAGCCGAGCGTTTCGCCTTGTTGGCGCAGGGTTTCGGCATTGCCGCCCCGGCGATGGCCGTACTGAAAGTCGAAGCCAACGCTGACATGCTTGGCGCCGAGCTTTCCGGCCAATACGTCGCGTGCAAAAACCTCCGCAGGCATATCGGCAAGCGCCTTATCGAACTTGATCTCGAAAACGGCGTCCGCGCCGAGCGCCGCGATCGCACGGGCGCGTTGAGCGGCCGATTGAATCCGGAAATGACCGCCTTCTTGAAAGTAATGCCGCGGATGCGGCTCGAAGACAGCCGCGCAAAAAGGCGCGCCGCGCGCATGCGCATCATTGCGAGCGGCGGCAAGGACAGCTTGGTGCCCGTGATGTACGCCGTCCATCACGCCGAGCGCGATCGATGCGCCGCGCAAATCGGAAGGAGCGGGCGCAAGCCCGTCGAGAACACGCACGCTCATGCGGCTTTCCGCGGTGCGATAACGACTGCTTCGCCGTCCAAGACTTTTTTCCCGCCGACGCTGCATGTGCAAGCGAACGTGACGCGTCCGGTCTTCTCGTCGAGCGCTTTGACTTCGACGCGCGCCGTCACCTGCGCGCCGATTTTGACTGGCCGCAAAAAATTGAGACTCTGCGAAACGTAGATCGCGCCGGGCCCAGGCAAATCCATTCCCAAAACTGCGGAGATATAAGCGGCGGAAAGCATGCCATGCGCGATGCGTTCTTTGAACGCTGTCGTTGCGGCATAGGCGGCGTCGAGATGCACCGGGTTGCGGTCGCCCGAAACATTCGCGAATTGCGCGATTACATCTTCGGTAACTTCTGACACGCGCTCGGCGGCTTGCCCAATCGATAGCTCCTCAAAACAGAGCCCGGCGGGGGCGGCGCGTTCATTCATGCTTAAGTCCTGCTTTACCGAAAATTTCCGGAGGTTTGCTATTTATCTCAGTCAATGGTGGGCGCAAAGCCGGTCCCCGTTCTGAGGCAAAATGCCTTCAGACCGGTTAGCTGGAGGCGCAGACGAAAGCAGCCGGGACGCGCTTTGGCGCAACTGTGTCCGCTTCGTTGGCAGATGGTGTTGGGAGCCAAGAATGGCCGTTTCCTTGACGACGCCGATATTGGTCGTCGACGATTACAATACGATGGTGCGCATACTGCGGAATTTGCTGCGCCAATTGGGTTTCTCCAATATCGATGAAGCCAGCGATGGTGCGACCGCATTGAACAAGATGCGCGCCAAGCCCTATCAGCTTGTGATTTCCGACTTC
>JBEVOS010000332.1:0-3526 GCA_040507435.1 Caulobacterales bacterium
GGGACGATCGCGGTCGCCGCCGGGACGATCATCGCGACGGTCACGATCGCGGCGCTCACGGTTCTCGCCGGTGTCGATCGCGCGCTTATCTTGCGCCATCGGGTCGTGCTCGAGAATCTCGCCTTTGAAGATCCATACCTTCACGCCGATTTGGCCGTACGCCGTCTCTGCTTCGCAGAAGCCGTAATCGACATCCGCACGAAGCGTGTGAAGCGGCACGCGGCCTTCGCGGTACCATTCCATGCGCGCGATTTCCGCGCCGCCTAGACGGCCCGACACGTTGATTCGGATGCCTTGCGCGCCGAGGCGCATTGCAGATTGCATCGCGCGCTTCATCGCGCGGCGGAACGCAACGCGGCGCTCAAGCTGCTGCGCGACGCCCTCTGCGACAAGGTTCGCATCTGTTTCCGGCTTGCGGACCTCGACGAGGTTCAGGAACACTTCAGCCCCCGGCGCCATCACGGCGAGTTCCTTGCGGAGCTTTTCGATGTCTGCGCCCTTTTTGCCGATCACGACGCCAGGCTTGGCCGTCAGAATCGTAACGCGACATTTCTTGAGCGGACGCTCGATAATAATCTTCGAGACGCCAGCAGCCTTGAGACGCGTGCGCAGGAATTTACGGATCGCGATGTCCTCATGGAGAAGGCGCGAATAATCTTTCGCGTTCGCGTACCAGCGGCTGTCCCACGTGCGGTTCACACCGACGCGGAGGCCGATCGGATTGACTTTCTGACCCATTAGGCGGCCGCTCCTTGCGCTGGCTTGCGGCGATCGGGCGAGATGTCGCGCGGCAGCTTCTTACGTTCCTTCAGCGCGTCGAGACGCTCTGAATCTTCACGAACGACGACGGTAATTTGCGAAAAAGGCTTCTCAATGCGCGAACCGCGGCCGCGGCCGCGCGCATTCCAGCGCTTCATCACGAAATTCTTGCCGACATGGGCCTGCGTAACGAAGAGGCTGTCGATGTCGAGCCCCTTCTCTTCGGCATTGGCTTTCGCCGACCAGACGACTTTGTAGACGTCAGCCGCGATCCGCTTACGGGAGAAGCGCAACTCATTGAGCGCCTTCTCAACCGTGAGGCCGCGGATGCTCTGCGCGACCAGGTTCAGCTTCTGCGGCGAAATGCGGATCGCACGGAGAACGGCGCGCGCTTCATTCTCTGCCGTACGCGGAGGATTGTTTGGCTTGCCCATCGCCCTATTTCCTCTTGGCTTTCTTGTCCGCGCCATGGCCCGTGTTCGGGCGCGTGGGCGAGAACTCGCCTAGCTTATGGCCGACCATGTCTTCGCTGACCGACACCGGCACGAAGGTCTTGCCGTTGTGGACCTGGAAAGTGAGGCCTACGAATTGCGGCATGATGGTGGAGCGGCGCGACCAAGTCTTGATCGCAGAACGGCCACCTTGGGCCTTCTCTGCCTTCGCGAGCAAATAGCCGTCGACGAAGGGGCCTTTCCAAACGGAGCGCGGCATGACGATTAACCTGACTTCTTAGCGTGACGACGGCGGATGATGAGACGATCCGACGCCTGCTTCTTGCGGGTTTTCGGCCCGCGCGTTTTCTTGCCCCAAGGCGTCACTGGGTGACGTCCGCCAGAGGTTTTGCCTTCGCCGCCGCCATGCGGGTGATCGATTGGATTCATCGCGACACCGCGAACGGATGGACGAATGCCGAGCCATTTCGAACGGCCGGCTTTGCCCCAATTCTCGTTCATGTTGTCCGGGTTCGACACTGCGCCGATCGTGGCCATGCAGCCATCCGGCACCATGCGAATTTCGCCAGACGTCAGACGCAGCTGCGCATAACCAGCGTCGCGGCCGACAACCTGCGCATACGATCCAGCCGAACGCGCCATCTGAGCGCCCTTAAACGGCTTAATTTCAATATTGTGCACGATCGTGCCCACTGGAATCGACTTGAGCGGCATCGCATTGCCAGGCTTCACGTCGACCTTCTCGCCAGCGACGACCGTATCGCCCGCCTTCAAGCGTTGCGGCGCGATGATGTAATTCAGCTCGCCATCGGGATATTTGATGAGCGCGATGAATGCCGTACGGTTCGGGTCATATTCCAAGCGCTCGACCGTCGCGGGCGTACCCCACTTGCGGCGTTTGAAATCGATAATGCGATAGGTTCGCTTGTGACCGCCGCCGTGGCGGAACGCGGTCACGCGGCCAGCATTGTTGCGACCGCCAGATTTCGTGAGCCCCTCAGTGAGCGCCTTCACCGGCTTGCCTTTATGCAGCTCGGACCGGTCAACGATCACGAGCTGGCGCCGGCCAGGCGAGGTGGGACGGAAAGTACGAAGCGCCATAGCTTAAAGCCCCGTCGTCACATCGATCGATTGGCCAGCGGCCAATGTCACGATCGCTTTTTTCGTATCGGACCGGCGGCCTTCGACGCCGCGGAATTTCTTAGTCTTGCCCTTTTGGACGATGGTGTTGACCTTCAAGACCTTCACCTTGAAGAGCGCCTCAACTGCCGCCTTGATCTCGTCCTTCGACGCCTTGAGAGGCGTTTTGAACACGACCTTGTTTTCTTCCGAAAGGAAGGTCGATTTTTCGGTAATCACCGGCGCGATGATCGTGTCGTAATGCTTGAGCGCGCTCATGCCGCTGCCCCTTTCGGCTCGAAGCGGGCTTCGATCGCCTTCACCGCGTCCTTCGTGAGCACCAGCGTCTTACGGCGCAAAATGTCGTAAACGTTGACGCCCGCACTCGGGAGCACGTCGAGGTTCGGGATGTTGCGCGAAGCCAGCGCGAAATTCAGATCGAGTTCGGCGCCGCCAATGATGAGCGCGTTCTCGAGACCAAGCGCCTTCAGCTTGGAGACGAGATCTTTCGTTTTCGGCTCGGACAGCTTCGCGTCGTCGATCACGATGATCGCGTTGTCCTGTACCTTGGACGACAGCGCATGCTTCAGCGCGAGCGCGCGAACTTTCTTTGGCAGCGAGTGCTCATAGTCGCGCGGCAAGATGTTGTGCGCATGACCGCCGCCCCGGAAAATCGGCGCATTGGCTGAGCCGTGGCGTGCGTTGCCAGTGCCTTTTTGCTTGTAGAGCTTTGAGTGCGTGCGGTTTATCTCGCCGCGGCTCTTGGTCTTGTGAGTGCCGGCGCGGCGCTTGGCGAGCTGGTAGTTCACCATGCGCGCGAGGATGTCCTTGCGGATTTCGGCGATGCCGAAAATCTCATCCTTGAGATCAACTGAACCCGCGGCTTGCGCGTCGAGAGTTTTGACGTCGAGCTTCATATCAGGCCGCCGCTTCCTTGAATTTCGCGGGCGTAGGCGCGCCGTCCGGCAGCTTCGCCTTCACCGCATCGCGCACTTCGACCCAGCCACCCTTCGAGCCAGGCACGGAGCCGACAACGAAGACGAGGCCGCGCTCAGCGTCGACGCGCGCGACTTCGAGATTTTGGGTAGTGACGCGTTCTTGACCGAGGTGACCGGCCATCTTCTTGCCCTTGAAGACCTTGCCTGGGTCTTGGCGCTGACCGGTCGAACCATGCGCGCGGTGCGTGATCGAGACGC
>JBEVOS010000333.1:0-8492 GCA_040507435.1 Caulobacterales bacterium
CCGGTGCGTTTCCGCCGGGCGATCGAAGGCGCCCGCAACGTCACACATGAAGTGCATCTAGCGCCCGAAGATCGAGCAGCCCTCCGTGAGCCCGCGCGCTAATCCTTTTTGGTTTTATCCTCTAGCAGAATGCGGCCTTGTTCCTGAACTTTGCCACGGATCGCATTGCCAATCGCCGCGAGGATCATCGGCAAATCGATTTCCATTTTCACGGAATCTTCGAGGACATCGAGCCGGCCGGAGATTTTCTGTCCCGCTACATTCGCCGCGAAATGGAGGCGATCATTTTGCCAGTTCTGCTGGACATTCGCGAATTTCACGCCGCTGCCGCCCATTTTGGTCGCGAGGTCGGCAAAACCTGTCTCGATGCGCTTGCGCGCTTCTGCCTTTCCGATCTGGTGCGGAATGGTGACGGTGAGCGGTTTCGCCATTTGGGTATAACGGCGCAATTCGCTTCGAAGTTCAATTCACTCTGTTTTGTCACCCTCGAAACGCACACCGGGAAACACTGAGCGAATCCAGCCGCGTTGCGTTGAGATGCGCGCGAAATTGGAAACGTCTTGATAGGCAGCGCCTGGATCGCCACTGGAATTGATTCCCACGACGCGCCACGCGCCGCGAAAGTTGACCCAGAGTGAGCCGCCACTGTCGCCAGGCGCTAAAATGCCTTCGAGCGGCGATATGGGCGCTACGTCGCCAGTCCGGTTTTTGCCGTTTCCATTTGGTTGATCGAGATCGATCGTTAGCTGATTGCCCCAGTCGCCGCCTTCGCCGCCGATGCGATAGGGCTCGACGCGATCTATGACATTTTCCGCCGCTGTCATTGCATCGCCATGCTCTGGTCCGTACCGCCACCCATGCCCATAAGGCGCAACGCCATGCGTGCCGAACCCCGCGATGACGGCGCGAGCGCCTTGCTCGCGGCGTCCCGAGTAGAGAATAGGCGGCGTTCCCGCATCATCGATCGGCCCATCGAGAACGAGGATGGCCATATCGATCCCCCCTTGCAGCGAAACATCGTCCCGCCATCCTGGATGCGTGTGATATTCGGCGCCGCGCCGCACAGTTCCGCCCGCGCTGCGCACGCGCAACTGTTCGGCTTTGTCGCCGGAAACGACATGCGCGGCGGTGAGCACATAAGCGTGACCGTTCGCATTCCCAAGCCAAACGCCGGATGCGATGCCCCATTCGCGATCGTCTTCCGTGATGGCGACCATAGGGCGAAATTGCGTCTGCGCGCCAAGCGCGTCATGCGCGGTAAAGCCAGATCCGGGATTCTCATGCGAGCCGCCATTCGCGCGCCACGTTTGCTCAAGAATAACGACAGCGTGCGCAGGCAAAGCAAATGCAAGCAGAAACGCAATGACGGCGCGTTTCATGAATTCACCATCACCACGATTTTTCCCGTCGCACGCCGCGCCGCCAAATCCTCGATCGCGCGCCCCGTATCTTCAAGCGAATAGCGCTTCGAGATTTTCGGTTTGATCCTGCCGTCCGTATAAAGCTTGAGCAGGGCGGAGATGTTCGCTTCATGCCGTTCCGGCTCGCGCTGCGTAAATGCGCCCCAGAAAACGCCCATGATCTGGCAGCCTTTCAGCAGCACAAGATTAAGCGGCGGCTTTGGAATCCCTGCCGGAAATCCAACGACGAGATATCGTCCCTCCCAATTGAGCGCACGCAATGCGGGCTCGGCGTAGTCGCCGCCAACGCCGTCATAGACTATGTCCACGCCGCCGCCGCTCGCTGCTTTAATCGCATCGGAGAATGTTTTCTGCGCGGCGCGATCAAGCGCAGCGGGATAGACAATGCCAGCATCCGCGCCGGCCGCTTTCGCGAAATCCACTTTTTCTTGTGATGAAGCGGCGGCGATCACCTTGAGCCCGTAGGCCTTGCCGAGTTCGACAGCCGCAAGCCCAACGCCGCCGGCGGCGCCGAGCACAAGCAATGTTTCACCGCGCTTTGCCTGCGCGCGATCGGTCAGCGCATGCTGCGAGGTGCCATACGTCATGAGAAAGGCGCTTGCGTCATCGAACGGCATGGAATCCGGAATTTTGAACGCGCGATTTGCTGGCGTCAGAAACGCCTCTGCGAAACCGCCCGACGTATTGTTCGCGAGCACGCGATCGCCAATCTTCAAGCGCGTTACGCCAGCGCCGAGTTTTTTGACAATTCCTGCGACTTCGCCGCCCGGACTGAATGGGCGCGGCGGTTTGAATTGATAAAGATCCTCGATCATCAGCACATCGGGAAAATTCACCGCCGCCGCCTTCACCGCGATCACGATCTCGCCCTCGCTCGGCTCTGGCTCCGGCGCGTCCCGCAAGACCAGGCTGTCCGGCTTGCCGGGCGTGATGCTTAGTATCGCTCTCATCCGCGTCTCCTGAGAGGCTAAGCTAGCCAAGCAAGGCCGGGCCGACTAGGAGGAGTGCGCTATGACGCGCCGCGGCTTTTACATCCGGCTTGCGATTTCGATCGCCATCGACCTGCTGGATTTCAGCTTTGGCCGCGTGCCGGTGTTCGGCTCCGTGACGGAGGGCGTTGGCTCGCTCGTGCTTGTCGCGCTATGGGGGCCGGCTGGCTTGCTCTATCTGGGCGAACTCGTCGACGTCACCGATCAGATCGACTCCTTCTTACCGAGCGCGACCTTGATCGCGCTGCTCGTCGGCTGGCGGAAGGGAATGATCTTTCAGAAAAAGCAGGAAGCTGCCGTGCCAGAGACGCGCACCTGATGCGCGGCTATTTCGGAATCGGCGTTGAAGAGATTTCAAAACCCATGAACATGGGCGCGCTGATGCGCACCGCACACGCATTTGGCGCGAGCTTTTTCTTCACCGTGAACGCACATCATAAAGTGCGCGAAGCCTACCGGGCCGATACGTCGCGTACGTTTGACTCGATGCCGTATTATCCCTGGGAATCGCGCGAAGAGATGCGCTTGCCGAAGGGCTGCCAGCTTGTCGGTATTGAATTGACGGACGACGCGGTCGATCTGCCGGTGTTTCGCCATCCGCAAGCGGCGGCTTATGTGCTCGGTCGTGAACGCGGCTCGCTCTCACCCGAAATGCAAAGCGCCTGCGCGCATATCGTGAAGATACCGACGAAATTCTGCATCAATGTCGGCCTTGCCGGCGGGCTCGTGATGTATGACCGCGTGCTGTCGATGGGCGGATATCCGGCCAAACCAATCATGCCCGGCGGACCAAAGGAAATGAGCGAACGGCCTAAATTCCGTGAAAGCTAATGCGTAGCGCTTGACGCTGCGATTGCGCGCGCATAGAAGCGCCGCCCCGCGACGAGCGCCCAATCTGGCGCCGGCGCTTTTTTGCGTTGGAGGCCGAAATGACCATGACTTCGTTAGGCCTCGATTTCGGCACCACCAATACGGTCGCGACCTTTGCGGAAAACGGCGCGGCGCGCGCCTTCCAATTCCGGCACGAAAATGAGGCGTTTAGCGCGTTCCGCTCCGTCCTCTGTTTCTGGAAAGAGCTTGACGATGTCGTGCGCTCCCATCGCCACGAAGCAGGGCCGTGGGCGATCGAACAATTTCTCGACCTCGGCGGCGATTGCCGGTTCATCCAATCCTTCAAGACATTCGCTGCGAGCCCACTCTTTTACGACACTGGCATTTTCGGCAAACGCTACGCATTCGAAGATTTGCTTTCGACGTTCCTGAAAGCGGTCGAAAAACATGCCGATCAGAAATTCCCCAAACGTGTGGTCATCGGCCGTCCGGTGAAATTCGCCGGCGCACAGCCTGATCCGGAACTTGCGCGCAAACGCTACGAAAACGCGCTGACAGCCATGGGCTTCGACGAGATCCATCACGTCTATGAACCAGTCGCGGCCGCGTATTTCTTTGCACAACGCTTAGCAAAGGAAGCCACCATCCTCGTCGCGGATTTCGGCGGGGGCACGAGCGATTTTTCCGTAGTGCGGTTTTCGCCGGGCGCGCGGGGTCTCAATTTCGAAGCGCTCGGCCATTCCGGCGTCGGCATCGCTGGCGACGCATTCGACTATCGCATCGTCGATCACCTGATCTCACCGATGTTCGGCAAGGGCTCCTATTACACAAGCTGGGGCAAATCACTGCCGATCCCAGACGCGTATTATTCCAAATTCGGAAAATGGAACCAGCTTTCGATCATGAAGCACACGCGCGATTTCACGGAGCTACAGCGGCTCGCGCGCTTCAGTCTTGAGCCGGAAAAACTCGAAGCTTTCATCCAATTCCTTGAAGCCGACGCTGGCTATGCGCTGAACCGCGCCATCACGGATCTGAAAATCCGCCTGTCCGGCGCGGAGCGCGCAACGCTGTCGATGCACGCCGAAGGGCTGAACATCGAACGCGATGTATCGCGCGCCGATTTCGAATCCTGGATCGCACCGGATTTGGCCGAACTCGACAGCGCCGTTGGAGCAGCCTTGCGGGACGCGAACGTTGCAGAAGAGGTGATAGACCGCGTGTTCCTGACCGGCGGCACATCCTTCATCCCAGCCGTTCGCGAACTCTTTGAAAGGCGCTTCGGGGCGCCGAAGATCGAGACAGGCGATCAGCTGGTCTCCATCGCCTATGGGCTCGCGCTGATCGCGCAGGAGGAGGATGTCTCGCGTTGGGCCGCCTGAACGCAGCATTCAGCCGGGGCGAGCCCTTGCCCGAACCCCCGGTTCTCGCCCATATGCGCGCCATGGCCGAAGCCGCATCCATCACCAAACCGTCCTTGGCGGGCCTTGATCGGGCGCAGCTCGGCGAGCGCCTGATCGCCATCGGCGTCGAGCCCAAAAAGGCGAAGATGCGCGCCGAGCAGCTCTGGCGCTGGATTTACCATTACGGCGTCGCCGATTTCGCCGCGATGACCAACGTGGCCAAAGAGCTGCGCGCTTCGCTGGCGGAGGCCTATTCGCTCGACCGGCCCGAAGTGATTACGCAGCAAGTGTCGAAGGACGGCACACGCAAATGGCTCATTCGCCTGGGGCCAGGCAATGAGATTGAAACCGTGTTCATCCCCGATGTTGGGCGCTCCGGCGCGCTTTGCGTGTCGAGCCAGGTGGGCTGCACGCTCAATTGTTCGTTCTGCCATACCGGCACGCAAAAGCTGGTGCGCAATCTCACGGCGCAGGAGATCGTCGCGCAGGTGATGATCGCGCGCGATGCGTTGGAGGAATGGCCGACCTCGAATGAAGACCGCATCCTCACGAACATCGTGTTCATGGGCATGGGCGAGCCGCTCTATAATCTCGACAACGTGGCGAGCGCGATCGACACGATTTCGGACGGCGATGGCATTTCGATTTCGCGCCGCCGCATCACGGTCTCGACGGCGGGCGTCGCGCCGCGCATCCCTGAATTGGGCGAACGCACCGGAGCGATGCTCGCGATCTCGCTGCACGCCACGAACAATGAGCTGCGTAACGAACTCGTGCCGCTCAACAAAAAATATCAGCTGGACGAACTTTTCGCCGCGATCCGCCAATATCCGAGCTTAGGCAACGCCAAGCGCGTCACCTTTGAATATGTGATGCTGAAGGGCGTGAACGACAGCCTCGCCGAAGCGCGCGCGCTCGTGAAGCTGCTCGCTGGCGTGCCTGCGAAGATCAACCTCATTCCGTTTAACCCGTGGCCGGGTACGCAATACGAATGCTCGGATTGGGATACGATCGAAAGCTTCGCGGCGGTGTTGAACCGCGCCGGCTATGCTTCGCCCATACGCACGCCGCGCGGCCGCGACATCCTCGCCGCCTGCGGCCAGCTGCGCAGCGAAAGCGTGAAAGAACGCGCCAGCGCGCGCTACAAGGAAAACAGCGCCGTCTAAGCGCACAACGGGGCGTTCTCAGCATGGCGGTGTATGACTGCTTCACGTTTTTCAATGAGCTGGACATTCTCGAAATCCGGCTGAATGAACTCGACAGCGTCGCAGATACTTTCGTTTTGGTCGAAGCCGCTTGGACGCATCAAGGCGCGCCAAAGCCTCTATATTTCGAAGAAAACAAGCAGCGTTTCGCACGTTTCCTCCCGAAGATACGCCACATCATTCTCACCGATACGATCGAAACAGAAGATCCCTGGGTACGCGAGAAGTTTCAGCGAGACAGCATCCGGCAAGGCTTGAAGGACGCTGCGCCGTCAGACTTATTCATGGTGTCGGATGTCGATGAGATCATTCGGCCAAGCGCGGTTCTTGAAGCGGCGAAGACCGGTGCATTCTGTTTATTCGATCAGACGATGCACTATTATTACATAGACTATTTCGCGCCGGATGCATTTTGGGTTTATTCCTATGCTGCGCCCATTTCGTACATCGACAAGATGGACTCGCTCAACGAACCGCGCAGCGGTGATCGCGGCGCGTTTCTAAAACGGCTCGGGGAAGAAGGCCGCGTGATCGAACATGCCGGTTGGCATTTGACATGGCTTGGCGGAGAAGAGCGCATCGTGACGAAACTGCTCGCCTATGCGCACACGGAAGAAAAATACCAAAAATGGCGCAGCGCTGACGCGCTGAGAAAGCTTATCCGGGACAAAAGATTTTTCGTCGACAACGCGCAGCTCAGCCTCGTTAAGTTCGACACGCTGCCGAAATATGTCCAGGCCGCTGGCGAAGCGCTTTTTCAGAACGGATTTTTATCGGCGCCGCCCACTGCTCTATGGCGTGCGCCAGCGCAACTTTATGATCGCGTGCGGCTACATCGCCGCTACGAGAAAGGAAGAAGGCGGCGTCAGAGCTACTTAAGGGATTGGTGACGCCGCCTCACGCCTCGGCTAGTGCGCCGCGTCCCATCCCGGCTTACGCGACACCGCCGAATTGATCGCGTCCAACATTCCGCCGATATCCGGCATGAATTGTTTCACAAGCGCTTCCGCCTGCGGGTGCGGCGCGATCACTTCCTCGCCGCGCAAAATGCTTGCGACGGTTCTTTCGGCGCATTCGGCGACGGCGCGCGCACCGCCATTTTCAGCCTCGCTCGGAACGTCCAACTGAGCGGTTAGCCCGGTTTCGAGTGCAGGTGGAAAAACCTCGATCACCTTCACCGCCGTGCCGCGCATGTGCCGGCGCAGCGCCAGCGTGAAATTATGGAATCCCGCTTTCGTCGCCGTATAGAGCGGATTGGCGTCGAGCGGGAAAAGCGCGCCAGGCGTGCTGACATTCACGATCGTCGCAGGCGCGGAATCGCGGCCCAGCGCGCGGCGTTCTGCAAGAAACAGCCGTATAAGTTCGATCGGCGCGGCGAAATTGATCTCGATTTCATCGCGCGCGCGGTCGGCGTTCAGCGTGAAATCATTTGTGTAATCGTGGGCCATGCTGATCGCCGCATTATTGATCAGCATATCCAACTTATCGCCGCGTGCGGCGATTTCGGAAAAGAGTCTGCGCCGGTCGGCGTCCTCGGATATGTCGGCGCGAATGGTGACAAGGCCGGGGATTTCCTTTGCGGCCGCTGCAAGCTTATCGGCGCTACGTGCGCACGCATAGACTTTGTGTCCGCGTCCAGTGAAAGCCCGCGCCATTTCAAGCCCAAGACCGAACGAGCCGCCTGTAATCAGAATGGTTTGCGCCATAATATCCTCCCTTTTGTTTTCGCGACTTTAGTAAAAAGAACGGAATAGGACGAGTGGGGTGGCCGTCGGGAGATTGAGCGGCTAAACACTCGAAACGGTACACCTCGAACGGACAGGGGATAGTAGTGGCCAAGCAGCGCGATGCCGTGAAAATGAGCGACGAAGAAATCCTCAAACTCTATGACGAATGCAAAAGCCTCAACGTCGCGACCATCGGTAAAGACGGCTACCCGCATCAGACAGTGCTTTGGTATGCGCCGCATGAGGGAACGCTGCTGTTCGAAACCTACGGAAAATCTCAGAAAGTCCTCAATCTGCAACGCGATCCGCGTATCTCAGTGCAGGTCGAAGCAGGCGAGGAATACAACGAGCTTCGCGGCGTCTCGATCCGCGGCAAGGCGGAGATCGTTTCCGAAGAGCCCCGCCTAAGCGAACTCATGCTGGTCTGTGTAAAGCGCAATCATCCAGATGTGCCCGAAAGTCAGCAGGTGGAACTCGCGAAGGGCATGGCGCGCAAGCGCTTCGTGGTTGTTGTTCATCCGGAACGGACCATGTCGTGGGATCACCGCAAGATCGCGCCGTCAGCCCACTAAGCCGTAACGCGGTTCATGCGGCGAATCGCGTTAAAAGGCGCCCCTATGAACGATCTTACGCAACAGCTGGCGCTGATCTTCGGCGCAATCGCGCTTGGATGGACCTCGCTTTTCACGTTCATCGTAGCGCCGGTTTCCTTCAAGGATATGGATCGCGGCCGGGCGGACCGGCACGTGCGCCGTGTGATCAAGCAAGGGCATGGGCCGCTCGCGATCCTATGCGTTCTGGCGGGCGTACTGGCGTTGATGTCCGGAGCATATGCGGGCGCGACGGTGGCGGTGCTCTGCGCGATTTTCTATGCCATGTGCCAATGGGCGCTCGCGCCGCGTGATGATCCGCGCCC